>NZ_ATXJ01000005.1 GCF_000421625.1 Thermus islandicus DSM 21543
TCCAGGGCAGTCGCGCTCTCCTGATAGACCCGGTCAAGGAGGGCTTCTGCCTCCACCCGTGGGTTGGACAGGAAGCGGTAAAGGGCTTTGGCCTGGTGGAAGCGGTTCTGGAGGGGAGAAGGGAGCGAGGCCACCATCTCGCTCACCCGGGCTGAGCCTGCGGCCAAGGCGCCCCGCACCACCTCTTCAAACCGTCGGTGGAGGCGCTTATCGGGGGAAAACGCTCGCAAAACGGCCCGTGAACTCCTGGAGCCTGGCCTCGGCCACCTTGAGCATGTCCATGGATCACCCCCGGTACCAGATACGGGCTGCGCCCGCAAGGGGAGATTTACCACGAAACGGAGATGTGGGTAAAGTCCTGAAAAGGTAGAGGAGGGCCCGGCCCGCCTCCACAAGGACCCGGATGGGCCCCAGGGCGCGGTTTTCCAGGGTGCGGGTGGTGGCCCGAAGGGGGGTTGGGGGGAGGTTCCACCGGGCCCCTTCCACCCCCAGGGTGGCCTCGGGAAAGGGAAGGAGGCTGAAGGGAGCGCCGGGCTCCAGGGGGAAGGCGTGGAGGCCGGGAAGGAGGGGGATGGCCCAGGCAAGCCCGTCCGTAAGCTCTACCCGAACCCCCTTCTCCAGGAGGGCGAAGGCCAGCTCCAGATGGGCCAGGGTATGGTCCAGCCGCCCACCCAGGGCCCCGAGCAGGAGGATCTCCTCCGCCCCGAGCTCCAAGGCCTTCCAGAGGAGGGCCTCCCCGTCGGTGAGGTCCTTGTCCTGGGGGAGGACCTCCTTGGGGGCGGGAAGGGCCTCTTGGAGCTCAGGGGGGCTTGAGTCAAAGTCCCCAAGCCAAAGCTCCACGGGAAGGCCAAGGGCCAGGGCGTGCCGTCCGCCCGAGTCCGCCGCCAGAAGGCGGTAACCCTTCAGCCTTTCCTTTAGGGCCGCCGTCCCCAAAAGGGGGCCTCCCAGAAGGAGGGCGAAGCGCTTCATCCCTCCAAGGCTAACGCCCGGGAGGGGTCCAGGTGGAGGCTGACCCTTTCCCCCTCTTTCGGACCTTCGGGGGCCTCGAGGTAGAGCCGCACCCCCTTCACCCGTACCCAAAGCCCCACCCGTGGCCCGAAGAAGAGGCGCTCCTCCACCACCCCTTCCAGGGACCCCTCGAGGGCGAGGGCCCGCGGGGGGAGGAGGTGGGCCTTTGGGGGGAGCCCCAGGGCTTGGCTCTCCTCGGGGGAAAGGAGGTTCTTGTGGCCCAGGAACCGGGCAGTCCAAGCGTCCTTGGGCCGGGCATACACCTCCTCTGGCCTGCCCACCTGGACCAGGTGGCCTTCCCGCAGAAGGGCCACCCGGTGGGCCAGGAGGAAGGCCTCGCCCTGGTCGTGGGTGACGAGAAGGGTGGTGACCCCCTCCTCCTTGAGGGTCCTCCGCAGGAAAAGGAGGAGTTCCTCCCTTAGCCTCAGGTCCAAGGCCCCTAAGGGCTCGTCCAGCAGGAGGAGGCGGGGCCTCGGGGCCAAGGCCCGGGCCAGGGCCACCCGCTGTTGCTCTCCTCCCGAAAGCTCCTGGGGCCGTTTTCTGGCGTGGGGGGTGAGCTCCATGCGCAGCAGAAGCTCCTCCACCCGAGCCCGTTGGACCTCCTTGGGCCAGCGGGCCTCCACCAGGCCGAAGGCGATGTTCTCCGCCACGGTGAGGTGGGGGAAGAGCGCGTAGTCCTGGAAGAGGAAGCCCACCTTCCGCCTCTCCGGGGGAAAGGCGGTGAGGTCCTCGCCCTGGAAGCGCACGAACCCCCGGTCCGGGGGAAGGAGGCCAGCGACCAGCCTGAGGAGGGTGCTCTTCCCGCTTCCCGAGGGGCCCAAAAGGGCCAGGACCTCGCCCTCCGCCAGGGTGAGTTCCAAGGCGAGGCGGAAGCCGGGGAAGCGCTTTTCCAGGGAAAGCTCCAGCACGCTTCCCATTAAACAGGAAGCCCAGGGCCTTAAGGCCCCGGGCTATGGGTAGGCCCTACTTGAGGCCCAGCTTCTTCCGCTCCTCGTAGACCTGCTGCGGGGTGAGCTTCTTGTCCCGGAGGGCCTTCACCTCGGCTGCGGCAAAGGGCTTGAAGTCCTTCACCTTCTTGTCGTCCCCCCAGGCGGTGGCGATGTGGGTGAGGACCGCGGCGATCTCCTCATCCTTGAGCTGGGAGAAGGCGGGCATAGCTCCGTTGTACTTCATCCCCTTCACCTCAATCTGGCCCTGAAGGCCCCATAGGAGCACCTTGATGAGGTACTCCCGGCCCCCCTGCTTGGAGAGGATCTCCGCCACGTGGCCCGCGAGGGGCGGGAAGGCTCCGGGAAGGCCTTGGCCGTTAGGCTGGTGGCAACCTGCGCACTGGGCGTAGACCTTGGCGCCGTCCGCCTGGGCCAGGGCCAGGCTGCCGAGCAGGAGGAGAGCCGTAAGCGTCCGCTTCATCTTTACCCTCCGGGGTATAGGGTAGTGCCTCCGCCCTAAGCCGTCAAGAGGCAGAGGCTTTAGCGAGGCTTAAGCCAGCGCCTCTTGAGCGTATAGCCCCCGGGGGTTAGGCAAAGGTGGCCAAAGGTCATGCGTATTTGTGAAGGTTAAAACGAGCACAGGGCTTGCTTTTCCCGTACCCTTGGGGTAGAGTGTAGGTGTCCTTGAGCATACTTAGGAAGTGTAGACTGCGGTAGCATTCGGATATGCTCAAGGTGTATAAGGTATGTACGTGTACGGGGTACTTTTGACCCTTTGGGCGAGCGTAGCCTTGGCCGCTCCCGACTTCGGGCGCTGGTACCCGTGGGAGCAGGCCCAGGCCCTGGCCAAGGCCCATGGTCGCATGCTTTTGCTCTACTTCCACAGTCCCTACTGCCCCTACTGCGAGCAGATGAACACCTTCGTCCTATCGGATCCTGCCGTAAGCCGCTTTTTGGAAGAGCGGTTTGTGGTGGCCTCCGTGGGCACCGAGACCCCGGAGGGGCAGGAGCTGGCCCGGCGCTTCCGGGTGCCGGGGACCCCTACCTTTGTCTTCCTCGCCTTCCGCAAGGGGGCGTGGGAAGAGGTGGGCCGGCTTTTCGGCAGCCGGCCCAGGGCGCAGTTTTTGGAGGAGCTGCGCCAGATGTGTGCCAAGGGAGGTGCATGTGAATAGGCGAGCGTTTCTTAAGGCTACCGGCGTAACCCTGGGGGCCATGGCCTTCTTGGGGCTTCCCGCAAGGGCCCAGGGCCTCGAGGGGGAGGACCTTGCGAACCTGGAGAAGGCCCTCAAGGAAACCCTGGGAAAGGGATTTAAGGACCTTACCCCCTCAGACTTGGTGAAGCTCAACATGCCCCAGATCGCCGAGAGCGGGGCCAACGTTCCCCTGGAGGTGGAGGTGAACCTGCCCTCGGCCCAGGTCAAGGCCATCCACCTGTTTGCCGACAAGAACCCCACCCCCCGCTTGGTGAGCCTCAAGCCCATGAAGGCCTTGCCCTACTACGCCAGCCGGGTCCGCTTGGCCGAGACCACGGCGGTGCGGGCGGTGGTGGAAACCCAAGACGGCAAGCTGCTTCTGGCTTCGTCCAGCACCCGGGTCACCGTGGGCGGGTGCGGTTAAGGAGGTAAACCATGGCCATTCGCGTGATCGTACGCCTGACCCCGGCCAAGCCCAAGGCGGGCGAGGAATTCAAGCTCCAGGCGGTGGCCCAGCATCCCAACGAGCCTGGCACCCGCAAGGATGCGGAGGGCAAGCTCATTCCCGCCAAGTACATCAACCTGGTGGAGGTCTACTTTGAAGGGGAGAAGGTCGCCGAGGCCGCCCCTGGCCCTTCCACCAGCGCGAACCCCCTGTACAGCTTCAAGTTCAAGGCGGAGAAGGGGGGGACCTTCACCGTGAAGCTTAAGGACACGGATGGCGACACGGGGGAGGGGACGGTCAAGCTGGAGCTGGCCTAGATCTAAGCCCCCGGGGGTCCCCGGGGGCCTCGAGGGGAGGGGAGGATGGGTAAGGCGGCCTGGGTGGCGTGGTTCCTTCTCCTGCTAGGGGTGGCTCTGGCCCAGGAAGGAGGGGACCCCCGGGAGGAGGCCAAGCGGCAGAAAGAGCTTTTGCGCCAAACGGCGGGCGTCCTCCCTACCGAGCTCATCGCAGCCCAAGGGGAGGAGCTTTTTAACCGCAAGGGGCCTTCGGGAAAGACCATGGCAGCCTGCGACTTCGGCCTGGGGAAGGGGGTCCTGGAGGGGGTGGCCGCCCGGCTCCCCCGCTATTTCCTGGACACGGGGAAGGTGGAGGACCTGGACGGGCGGATCGTCACCTGCATGACCCGGGTCCAGGGGTTTAAGCCCGAGCAGGTCAAGCGTTCGGAAGTGGTGGCCGTGGCCTTCTATATCGCCAGCAAGTCCACGGGGCACAAGGTCCAGACCCGGCTTCTGTTTCCCGAGGAGCGGGAACTCTATGCCCTGGGGGAGAAGCTCTTCTGGGCCCGCTCCGGGCCCCGGGATGTGGGGTGCGCCACCTGCCACGTAACCTATGTGGGGAAGCGGGCGGGGGTCCTGCCCTATGCGGACGTGCTGGGCAAGGACCAGTCCTGGACCCACTGGCCCGCCTACCGCTACTCCAATGACCAGGCCTGGACCATGCAGGACCGTATCCGGGCCTGTTACGGGAACCTGGCCCACCCTCAGCCCGCCTTGTATTCCCAGCCCATTTTGGCCCTGGAGGTCTTTTTGGCCTACCAGAACCGCGGGGCCCAGGTAGAGGAGTGGCCCGCCTTCGTGCGGTGAGGAGGAGCGCATGCGGAAGGTAGCCCTCGCTCTTTTGGTCCTTGCCCTGGCCTTCGCCTTCGCCCAGCGCTACTTCGCCGAGGAGGAGCTTAAGCGCATCCAGACGGGGGGCAAGGCCTACGCCGAGGCGTTCGTGAACCAAAGGCCCGACCAGGCCCTCTGCTCCCTTCACCGCAACCGCCTTCCCGGAGACCTCCTGCCCAAGTTCCTGGAGGAACAGCGGGCAAAGATTCAGTACCCCGCAGGGGGAAAGCTTATGGGGGATTGGAAAAGGGGCGGGGCCATCTTCAATAACCTTCAGAAGGCCAACTGCTTTTCCTGCCACTTCGGTTCCCCGGTTCACCTAGGCGGGGATGTAGGGCCGAGCCTGGAGAAGTACGGCCTGAAGCGGGGCCAGTCGGAGGCCATCCAGCGGTACACCTATGAGGTCATCTACAACAGCTGGGCCTACTTCCCCTGCTCGGTCATGTACCGCTTCGGGGCCCAGGGCCTCCTCACCCCGGAGGAGATTGCGGACGTGGTGGCCTACCTTCTAGACCCGGAGAGCGAGTTCAACACCAAGCCTGCGGTGGGGTCCAGATGACCCGGAGGGAGCTGCTCGGCCTGCTCGCCGCCTTGGGGGTGACAAGCCCCAGGGCTTTCGCCCAGCTTCTGGAGCGTCCCCAGGAGCTCTACCAGCTCCCCCCTTACGGCGACCTAACCCTTCTTTTCCTCTCCGATCTCCACGCCCAGCTTTTGCCCCACTATTACATGGAGCCCCCTAACCTCCTCGCCCCCAAGCCCCTTATGGGCCGCCCGGGGTATCTCGCGGGAGAGGCCATGCTCCGCTACTTTGGGCTTAAGCCGGGGAGCCTCGAGGCCTACCTGGCCTCCTTCGTGGATTTCCAGGCCTTGGCGGAGCGCTTTGGCCCCTTAGGCGGCGGAGCCCAGATCGCGGCCCTCATCCAGGGGCAAAGGGCCCAAGCCAAAAAAGCCCTGGTTCTGGAGGGGGGGGACAACTGGACCAACTCGGGCCTTTCCCTCCTCACCCGGGGTGGGGTCATGGTGGACTGGATGAACCGGGTGGGGTTTGACCACATGGTCTTCCACTGGGAGTGGACCCTAGGGCGGGGGCGGGTGGAGGAGCTTTTGCGAACCCTTCGGGCCAGGCCCATAAGCTTTAACGTCACCGACGACCTTTTTGGCGATCCCATCTTCCCCCCCTACGCCCTGCACGAGGCCGGTGGCTACACGGTGGCCGTCATCGGCTCCACCTATCCCTACGTCAAAGTGTCCCATCCGGAGGAGTTCACCGAGGGGCTTTCCTTCGGGGTGCGGGAGAGGGAGCTGGCCAAGCTGGTAGAGGAGCTTAGGGGCCAGGGGGTGGACGCCATCGTCCTTCTCTCCCACAACGGCTTGCCCCTGGACACCGCCTTGGCCGGAAGGGTGCCAGGGATTGACCTCATCCTGAGCGGCCATACCCACGACATCACCTTCACCCCTGTGAGGGTGGGCAAGACCTACATCGTGGCGGGGAGCACGGCAGGGAAGGCCCTCATCCGGGTGGACCTGAAGCTCAAGAAGGGGGGGATTGCCGGTTTGCGCCTCAGGGTCTTGCCGGTGGCCTCCCGCCTCCTGCCCCAGGATCCCCAGGTGGCCGCCTTCATTGAGGAAGCCTATGCCCCCCATAAGGCCTACCTCTTTGAGACCTTGGCCGTTTCCGAGAGCCTCATCTACAAGAGGGACACCGTGTATTCCACCTTTGACGAGCTGGCGGGACGGGCGGTGCGGGCCTTTTACCCAGAGGTGGAGGTGGTCTTCAGCCCCGGGACCCGCTGGGGCACTACCATCCTCCCCGGGGAAGCCATCACCCGGGAAAAGGTTTTGGCCTATACCGCCTTCACCTACCCCGAGGTCTACGTCTTCCGGCTCAAAGGGGAGAGGCTTAAGGCGGTGCTGGAGGATGTAGCGGCCAACGTCTTCAGCCCCGATCCCTTTTACCAGCAGGGCGGGGACATGAGCCGGGCCTACGGCCTCAGGTACACCCTAAACCCCGATGCCCCCACCGGGAGCCGCATCTTGGACCTCCAGGTGGGGGGGAAACCTTGGGATCCTCACCGGGAGTACGTGGTGGCCGCCTATGGGGGCAGGCTTCAGCGGGCCGGCACCCCCGTGCCTGGGGTGGAGCCGAAGCCCATTTACGAGATTTTGGCGGCCTACTTGAAGGCGGAAGGCCGCATCCGCATAGACCCCAAGCCCAATGTGCGGGTGGTGGGGCGCAACTACCGCGTTCCGGAGGTGAAAGGATGAGAGGACATGGGTTCGTGGCTTTGGGGATCTTGGCCCTTCTCGGGCTTGGCCTCTCCCAGGGGGGCTCTTTTAGGGCCCGCCTCGAGGCGGCCATCCGCTCCGGGGGCGAGGGCTTTGCCCGGACCATGCTGGCCCAGGACAAGGGCCAGGCCCTCTGTTCCCAGTACCGGGATCGGCTCCCGGCAGAGCTGATCCCGGGTTTCCTGGCGGAGCAGAAGGCCCTCATCCGGTACCCCAAGGACGGCAAGCTCATGGGCGATTGGAAGAACGGGGAGAAGGTCTTCACCGACCCCAAGCGGGGCAACTGCTACGCCTGCCATGCCGGGGACCCCAGGGAGGTGGCCCACGGCACCATGGGCCCAAGCCTCACGGGCTACGGCGAGCGGGGGCAGTCGGAGGCGGTGGTCCGCTACACCTACGAGAAGATCTACAACGCCTGGGCCTTCGTGCCCTGCTCCTTGATGTACCGAGGCGGGGTACACGGTTTGTTTACCCCCGAGGAGGCGGCCGACCTGACGGCTTTCCTCCTTGACCCCGAGTCCCCGATCAACCGGAGGTGAGCCGTGAGGAAGCCCTGGATCCTCCTTGGTGGCCTGGCCCTTTCCGCCCTGGGGTTTTGGGCCTACACCCAGCAGCAAAAGCCCCTGGACCCCTTTGAGGAGGCCAAGCGCCAGCGCCAGGCCTTTCTGGAGACCTTTGGGGTCCTCCCCGGGGAGCTTTTTGCCGAGCAGGGGAAGGAGCTCTTCTTCCGCAAGGGGCCTTCGGGCAAGACCCTCGAGGCCTGCGACTTCGGCAAGGGGCCTGGGGTTTTGGAAGGGGTGTACGCGGTTTTGCCCAAATACTTCCCCGACACGGGCCGGGTGGAGGACTTGGAAACCCGGGTCTACACCTGCATGCAGCGGGTGCAGGGCTTTAAGCCCGAAGCGATCAAGCGGGACGAGGTGCGGGCCATCACCACGTACATCGCCTCCCTTTCCTCCAAGGCCAAGATTCAGGTGGTGCCCAAGCACCCCCAGGAGATCGCCATGTACAACCTGGGCCGGGAGCTTTGGTACACCCGGGCGGGCCCCCGCGACATGAGCTGCGCCGTCTGCCACGACCGCTACGCAGGCCAGCGGGTGCGGCTTTCCCCGGTAAGAAGCCCCAAGCAGGGCCTCGGGAACGAATGGCCTGCTTACCGCTTTGAGGAGGACAGGCTCTACACCTTTGAGGATCGCATCAACTTCTGCTACGAGTCCATCGGCATCCCCAAGCCCGAGTTCTACTCCGAGCCCCACATCGCCCTCGCCACCTACATCCTGGCCGAGGCCACCAAGGCCGGGCACACCTTTGAGGAGTTGCCCTTCTTCACGAGGTGAGGATGCGCCGCCGGGATCTCCTGTTGGGCCTTCCCTTCCTCGCCCTGGCCAGGGCCCAGGGGGGCAAGGACTGGACCGAAGCCTTCGGGGCCTTCCTGGAGCGGGTGCCTCCGGCGGGCTATCTGGTCTATCCTACCGAGGCTCGGGACCTTTTGCTCTTTTCGCCCTTCCTCCTGGACGTGCGTACCCTGGAGGAGCGGAAAAAGGGGTATATCCCGGGCTCGGTGCACATCTACGCGGGGGAGGTGCCCAGGCGGCTTTCGGAGCTTCCCCAGGATAAGGAGGCGCTGATCCTGGTCTACTGCAACTCCGGGAGCGTCTCGGCGGTGGTGGCGGCCTTTTTGCAGGCCAAGGGCTACCGGAACGCCAAGAACATCGCCCACGGGTTCAAAGGCTGGCTGGATGCCGGTCTGGAAGTGGAGGGAGGATCATGAAAAGGTGGCTGGCTGCGGTTTCCCTGGTCTTAGGCCTGGCCTTCGCCCAGGCGCTGGTGGTGGAGGTTAAGGGTACCCTGGAAGAGGTGGAGGCCAAGACCCTGGCCGCCCTCAAGGGGGTGGGCCTCGAGCCCGACCGGGTGTTGAACCTGGGGGAACAGGTGCGCCAGGTGACGGGCCCGGGCTTCCCCGAGTACCGCCTTGTCCTTTTGAAGCCCGAAAGGGGGAGCATAGAGGCGGTGACCAAGAACCCCATGGCGGCCGTCGTCCTGCCGCCTACCGTCTTCCTCACCGGGAAGGAAGGCCGCTACCTGGTGGGCACCCTGGACGGCCGGCTCCTCTTCTCCATGCTCCAGGTCTACGGCGGCGAGGTGGAGCGGATGGTGTGGCGCCTCGAGGCCGCTTTGGGCCGCCTTGGGGTGGTGCGCAAGGTCTCCCCGGCCCTGATGCCCGACCCCAAGAGCGGCATGATGCCCGCCCTGCTCTACCGGGTGGCGGGGGCCAAGGCCGAGGATGTGGTCCTTTTGGTAGAGTCGGAGCTCACCGCCCACGGCCTCAACCTTCTCCCCAGCGTCAAAGTGGGCCCGGCGACCGTGATCCTGCCCTGCAAGAGCGAGTGGGCCCGGATCATGTTCCTCACCCAGCCCGCCGGAGGATTTGCCGCTCCTTGCCGCTTCTTTGCCCTGCAGATGGGGAAGGATGTACTGGTGGGGGCCATTGAGCCCATGCTCATGACCATCATGCCGGGGGTCATGGGAAGCCCGGCGGTGGCCATGCTGCAGGAGGCGAGGAGGGTCATGACCGAGATCCTAGAGGCCACGGGCGGACAACCCTACCGCCCGGGTCCATAGGAGGTGATTATGGGTAAGGTGAACCGGCGCGAGCTTCTCAAGACCGGCGCGGCCCTAGCCGCTTTCGGGGCCCTGGGGGGCCAGGGCTTCGCCCAGGAGTTCTACGCGAGCCCTCCCACCCTTCTTCCCCGCACCCGGGCCCCCCGCGTGGTGGTGGTGGGGGGCGGCTGGGGCGGCACCACGGTGGCCCGTAAGCTGAAGCAGCAAAACCCCGGGGTGGAGGTGGTCCTGGTGGAGCAGAAGCCCCTCTTCATGTCCTGCCCCATGTCCAACCTCTTCCTGGCGGGGGTGAAGCCTTTGGAGTGGCTGGTCTTTGACTACACCAACGTGGTCAAAGATGGGGTGATCTTCGTCCAGGAAAAGGTCTTGGACATCAACCGGGACCGCCGTCTGGTGCGCACCACGGGGGGGTACCTGGCCTACGATTTCCTGGTCCTGGCCCCGGGCATTGACTACATGTACGAGGCCATCCCCGGCTACGAGGAGGTCAAGCACCTGATGCCCGTGGGCTTCAAGCCCTTTGAGCACGTGGCCCTCCGCCGCATGCTGGACCGGTTTGACGAGACCGGGGGCGAGCTGGTCCTCGCCATCCCCAACCCCCCCTACCGTTGCCCCCCGGGCCCCTACGAGCGGGCGGCCATGCTGGCCTGGCGCCTAAAGACCAAGGGGGTGAAGGGCAAGGTCATCGTCCTGGACGCCAACCCCCAGCCCATCTCCAAAGCCCCTGGGTTCCTGGCTGCCTACAACGAGCTCTACAAGGATTACCTGGAGTACCGCCCCAACACCCGCATCACCGGGCTGGACTACGGGAAGAAGGTGGTGCACACCGAACTTGGGGATGTGCCCTTCGCCCTGGCCGACATCATCCCCCCAATGAAGGCGGCGGAGATCGTGCGGCGGGTAGGGCTTGGGGAGCGCTGGGCCAACGTGCGCATTCCCTACTTCCTTTCCGAGAAGGATGACCGCGTCTACCTGGTGGGGGACATCACCGGCAACACTCCCTACCCCAAGAGCGGCATGGTGGCCTATGTCTCCGGGACCATCGTGGCGCGGCACCTCACGGAGAGGCTCAAGGGTAAGCCCCTGGCCGAGATCCCGCCGGAACTTCCCACCAATATCTGCTACTCCTTCGTGGACTCGGAGGAGGCCATCTGGGTGGCGGCCAACTACTCCTGGGACGAGGCGGCCAAGCAGATCAAAGCCCAAAGCTCCGTGGACAACCAGCGTTCCAAGGCCAACGGGCAGGCTGCCTTTGGCTGGGCCCTGGGCCTTTGGAACGACATGTTTGGCCCCGCGTGAGGCCTGGCCCCGCCTCCTTCCGGGGGCGGGGTTTCCTCTTGCCTGCAGACGATACGATAGGAGGGTATATGGACCGAAGGAGGTTCTTCCGGCTTTTGGGCGCCGGGGGGCTTTGGGGCCTCCTCAGGGGCAAGGCCCAGGGGCTTCCCTGGACGGAGGAGACCTTTGCCCCCACCAAGGCCCTAGGAGCTCCCCTTTCCGAGTACGGGCAGCGGAGCCCCTTTGAGGAAGGGGTGGTGCGCTACATCTCGCCCAATCTCCGCACCCGCCACTCCGGGGCCGACTTTGCCCCTTTGGAGAAGCTGGAGGGGGTGATCACCCCCAACGGTCTCCACTTTGAGCGGCACCACAGCGGGGTGCCCCAGGTGGACCCCAAGAGCTACCGCTTGGTGATCCACGGGATGGTGGAGCGTCCCTTGGTCTTCACCCTCGAGGAGCTCAAGCGCTTCCCTTCGGTGACCCGAACCTACTTCATTGAATGTGCGGGCAACGGCCAAAACGGCTACCGCAACCCCCCGGACCCCAACCTCACCGCCACCCGTAGCCGGGGCCTGGCCTCCAACGCCAGCTGGACGGGGGTACCTTTGGCCCTGCTCCTCAAGGAGGCCGGGGTGAAGCCGGAGGCGAAGTGGCTGATCCCCGAGGGTATGGACGCGGCGATGTACACCCGCTCCCTTCCCCTGGAGAAGGCCATGGAGGACGTCCTGGTAGCCTATGCGCAAAACGGCGAGGCCCTGCGCCCCGAGCAGGGGTACCCCGTGCGCCTGGTGGTGCCGGGTTGGGAGGGGAGCATCCAGGTGAAGTGGCTTAGGCGCATCCTGGTCACCGACCTCCCCGCCATGGCCAAGGACGAGACCAGCGAGTACACCGATGTCATGGCCGACGGCAAAATCCTGGCCTTTACCTGGGTCATGGACCCGGAGTCCATCCTCACCTACCCCTCGGGGTTGCAGACCCTTAAGCCAGGCTTCCACGAGATCCGGGGCCTCGCCTGGAGCGGCCACGGGCGCATCGTCAAGGTGGAGATCTCCTTGGACGAGGGGAAGACCTGGCGGGAGGCCATCCTGGAACCCCCGGTGGAGCGCTACGCCTTCGTGCGCTTCAAGATGCCCTGGTACTGGAACGGCGAAGAGGTGGTCCTCTGGAGCCGGGCCTGGGATGAGAAGGGCAACACCCAGCCCACGCGGGAGGAATTTTTCAAAAAGTGGGGAAGGAACAACCGCTACCACTACAACGCCATCCAGGCCTGGCGCGTGCTCAAAGACGGCCGGGTGGTGAACGGCGACCGGCCCCTGGGGAGCCGGGCCTTTGGGCCCGCCGGGGGATGTGGCGGGGAGGTGTTTGATGTCTAGGCTTCTCCTGGTGCTCGTTGTCCTGGGCCTGGCCTTTGCCGCCCGCTACCGGCTTGGCACCCCCATCAGCGAGGAGCTGGCCGCCCAGTATGATCTTCGGCCCGTGGTTCTGCCCGACGGCCGGGGGCTTCCCCCGGGGGAGGGGAAGGTGGAGGAGGGGAGGCGGATCTACGCCGAGAAGTGCGCCTCCTGCCACGGGGCGAACGGGGAGGGCTACCCCTTTAACCGCCTGGTCTCCGAGCCCTTTCCCATCACCCCCGACACCGAGCCGGTGGAGTACGCCATCGGCAACTACTGGCAGTACCCCACCACCCTCTTTGACTACATCCGCCGGGCCATGCCCTTCGGCCAAGGGGGGACCCTCAGCAACGAGGAGGTCTACCACCTGGTGGCCTACCTTCTCTACATGAACGGGATCACCGACGCCAGCACCCCGGTGAACCAGGCGACCCTACCCAGGATTCGGATGCCCGCCCGGGACCTCCTCCACTTGGACCCCGAGACGAAGCGCCGCTTCCCCTGGCTTACCCTACCCTAGGATGAAGGCATGAGCCTTTCCCTGGCCGCAGCCTTTTTCGCAGGGGTGCTCTCCTTCCTCTCCCCCTGTGTCCTCCCCCTTGTTCCTACCTACCTCCTCTACCTAGGGGGGGAACGGGGGCGCCCCCTTTTCAACGCCCTCTTCTTTGTCCTGGGGTTCGGGCTGGTCTTCCTCCTCCTGGGCCTTCCCTTCACCCTCCTGGGAAACTTCCTCTTTGCCCACCGCCAGACCCTGGCCCAGGCGGGGGGCGTGGTCCTCATCCTTTTTGGCCTCTACATGCTGGGCCTGAGGCCCCGCTTTGCCCTTGCCCTCCGCTACGAGGGGGAGACGGGCCGGCCCCTTGGCGCCTTTCTTTTCGGGGCCACCTTGGCCTTAGGCTGGACCCCCTGCATTGGCCCCATCCTGGGGGCCATCCTCACCCTCACCGCGGTGGGCGGTGGGGTGGCCTTCCTTCTGGCCTACATCCTGGGCCTCGCCGTGCCCTTCCTCCTGGTGGCCCTCTTCGCCGATCGGCTGAAGGGATGGCTCAGGCGGGCAGGCCGGTTGGCCCACTACGCGGAGGTCTTCGCCGGGGTGGTGCTCGTGGCGGTGGGCCTCCTCCTCCTCACGGGAAGTTTCACCGTCCTCAACACCTTCTTCCTGCGCATCACCCCGGAGTGGTTGCAGAGGTACCTGTGAGGTCCGGGACCTTTGTCCTCCTTCGGGGTGCCTAAACTGGGGTAGGCATGCTCTTGCGCCTCGAGGCCGTTTCCAAGAGGTTTGGCCGCGACTGGGTGTTCCGCGACCTCACCTTCGCCCTGAGGAGGGGGGAGGCGGTGGCCCTGCTGGGCCCCAACGGCTCGGGCAAGACCACCCTCCTCCGCCTGATGGCGGGGCTTTTGAGGCCCACCCGGGGCCGGGTGGCGCGCCAGGGCCTGGCCCTCTACCTCCCCAGTCCCCCGGCCTTCCATCGCCACCTCACCGCCCGGGAGCACCTCCTCCACGACCTGGCCTTCTACGGGCGGGCGGGGGACTGGAAGGGGGCTTTGGAGAGGTTCGGCCTCCCGGAAAACCGACCCCTGGCCGCCTTCTCCAGCGGGATGCGGAAGCGGCTTGCCCTGGCCCGCCTCCTCCTTCTCCGCCCGGACCTTTGGCTTTTGGACGAGCCCGAGACCGCCCTGGACGCCGAGGGGCGGGGCCTGCTCTTGGAGGTGCTCTGGGAGGCCCGGAAGGAGGCGGGGGTGGTCCTGGCCACCCACGACCGGGCCCTGGCGGAGGCCGTGGCCGACCGCACCTTGAGGCTGGGGGAGGCGTGAGGCCCGTGCGCCTTTGGGGAACCGAGAGCCCGCGCCCGGGCAGGCTTTGGACGGTGCGGCGGGTGTGGCTTCTGGCCTTTAGGGACCTCCGCCTCGAGATGCGGGACCGCTTCGGCCTCCTTTCCGTCTCGGCCTTCCTGGGGATCATGCTCTTCGTCATGGCCCTGGCCTTGGGACCGGAGGAGGGGCCCTTGCGCCGGGCGGCCCCTGGGGTGCTGTGGGTGGCCTTGGCCTTCATGAGCACCCTCCTTTCCACCCGGGCCTTCGCCTTGGAGGTGGAGGATGGTACCCTGGAGGACCTCCTCCTCGCCCCTGGGGGCAAGGAGTGGATCTACCTGGGGAAGCTGCTCTTCCAGATGCTCCTCCTCCTGCCCATGGGCGTTCTTGCCCTCCTCGTGGTCGGGGGCCTTTTCTACCTGCCCCTGGAGCGGGGGTTCGCCCTTTTCCTCACCCTGGGCCTGGGGATGCTGGGCTACGCCAGCGTGGCCACCTTCTACGCCGGCCTTCTCTCCCGGCTTCGGGGGCGGGAGGTGCTCCTGCCCCTCCTCCTCTTTTCCCTGGTGGTGCCCGTGGTGCTTTCGGCGGTGCGGGCTACGGTGGGCCTCTTGGAGGGCCTTCCCGGGGACGAGGTGGCGGGCTGGTGGCGGCTCCTTTTGGTCTTTGACGTGGTCTACCTCACCACGAGCACCCTTCTTTTCCCGCTGGTGATGGAGGGGTGAGGGGGTTACAGACGGGGTACAGGAGGGGTGGGTATGCTGGGAAACGGAGGCGAGACATGCTGAAAACAGAGAGTCCGGAACGCCCCGACGCCCTCACCTGGGCCTTCCTGGCCCTCGGCGTCCTGCTTTTGCCGGTGGGGCTTTACCTGGCCCTCGCCGCGCCCCCCGATGTCAACCAGGGCTACCTGGTGCGGATCATGTACCTGCACGTGCCCGGGGCCTGGCTCGGCTACCTGGCCTTCTTCGTCACCTTCCTCTACTCCCTGCTCTACCTCTTCCGCCAGAACCCAAGGTACGACCGCCTGGCCCGGGCCAGCGCCGAGATCGGGCTGGTGTTCATGGGCCTTTCCTTGGTGACGGGGATGCTCTGGGCGAGGCCTACCTGGGGGGTGTACTGGACCTGGGAGCCCAGGCTCACCACCACGGCCATCCTCTTCGCCGTGTACGTGGGCTACTTCCTCCTGCGGGGGGCCATAGAGGACCCCGAGCTCCGGGCCAAGGCGGCGGCGGCGGTGGGCGTCTTGGGGTTTATCAACGTGCCCATCAGCTACATGTCGGTCAAGTGGTGGCGGAGCCTGCACCAGACCCAGTCCATTGACCTCACCACGGGGAAGGTCCACATGGCCCCGGAGATGCTCCAGGTCCTCCTTTTCCACCTTGTGGTCTTCACCCTGCTCTACCTGGGCCTGGTGCGCTTCCGGGGGTTTTTGGCGGCCCTCGAGGACAGGAGGGAGGAGGCCTGATGGAGGTTTTCGTCACCTGGGTCTACGTCCTCACCTACCTTACGGTTTTCGGCTACCTGGCGTACCTTTTCCTTCGCTATCGGAGGGTGCGGTGAGGGGCAAGTACCTTCTGGGCATCCTCGTGGTCCTGGGGGCCCTGGGCTACATGATCTTCGGGGGCCTTGGGCAGAACCTGGTCTACTTCCTCACCCCCTCGGAGTACCTCCAGGACCAGGCCAAGTACCAGCACCGCCCCGTGCGCCTGGGAGGGCTGGTGAAGCCGGGCTCGGTGCGGTACGACAAGGACCGTCTGGAGCTCCGCTTCGTGCTCACGGACGGCGTGGCCGAGGTGCCCGTTCTGCACAAGGGCACGCCTCCTGGCATGTTTAAGGAGGGCCAGGGGGTGGTGGTGGAGGGCCGCTTTGAGGGAGGGGTCTTTCAGGGGCAGAACCTCCTGGTGAAGCACTCGGAGAGCTACCGTCCCCCCCAGGCGGGCTGGACCCCGGAGGAGGTACGGAAGCTCATAGAGGAGGCCAAATGACCCCGGCCCTTCTCGGCCACCTAAGCGTAAGCCTGGCCCTGGCCTTCAGCCTCCTGGGCCTCGCCCTGGCCCTCCTCGCCTACTTCCAGGGAGACGGACGCTTCCTAAGGGGGGCGAGGGCCCTCGTGCCCCTTGCCTTTCTCGGAGCCCTCGCCGCCTTTTTGGCCCTGGAGTGGGCCCTCCTCACCCACGACTTCAGCCTGGCCTACGTGGCCAGGAACCACTCCACCAAGGACCCCCTGTGGGTGACCCTGGTTACCCCCTGGGCGGCCCTCGAGGGGAGCCTCCTCCTCTGGGGCCTCCTCCAGACCCTCTACACCCTCCTTGCCAGCAAGAAGGCCCTGGACCCCTGGCGGGCCTCCCTGGTCCTCGCCGTGCTTTATGGCATCCAGGTCTTCTTCTTCGGCGTCATGGCCACCCTCGCCAGCCCCTTCACCACCCTCCCCAACCCCCCCGCGGACGGCGTGGGCCCGAACCCCCTCCTTCAGAACCACTGGATGATGGCCGTCCACCCCGTCCTCATGTACCTGGGCTTCGTGGGGCTGAGCGTGCCCTACGCCTACGCGGTGGCGGCCATGGCGGTGCGGCGCTACCAGACCTGGGTGGAGGAGACGAGGTGGTGGACCCTCGTGGCCTGGGGCTTCCTCACCGCGGGAAAGGTGGCGGGGATGTGGTGGAGCTACGAGGTCCTGGGCTGGGGCGGGTACTGGGCTTGGGACCCCGTGGAGAACGCCAGCTTCGTCCCCTGGCTGCTCGCCACCGCCTTCCTCCACACCGCCCTCGTCCAGCAGACGCGGGGAAGCTTCAAGGCCTGGAACTTCGCCTTTGTGACCCTGGCCTTCGCCGCCACGGTCCTTGGCACCTTCCTCACCCGAAGCGGGGTCCTCCAGTCGGTCCACGCCTTCGCAGAGGGCCCCGTGGGGCCCGCCTTCCTCGGCTTTTTCCTCCTGGCCACGGGCCTTGGCCTGGGCCTCCTCTCCCGGGTTTCCCGGGAGGTGCGGGACGCCGCGGCCTTCCGCCCCTTGTCCCGGGAGGGGGCGCTTTTGCTCGGGGCCTTCTTCTTTGCGGGCTGGGCCCTGGTGGTGGTCCTCGGCACCTTTTACCCCCTCTTGGTGGAGGCCTTCGCCGGGGCCAAGGTGAGCGTGGGGGCCCCCTTCTTCAACCAGCTCTCGGCCCCCCTGGGGGCGGGGATCCTCCTCCTCATGGGGGTGGGGCCCCTCCTGCCCTGGCGGCGGGCGCGGGAGGAGGCCCTCCGGAACCTCTACCTCCTCCTTGGGGTTTTGCTCCTGGGCACCCTCCTGGGGCTTCTTCGGGGCTACACCCCGGGGGCCTCTTTGGCCCTCGGGCTTTTCCTCTACAACCTGGCTGCCGTGTTCCTCCTTGTCAGGGAAGGGGTTCTGGGCCGGGTGCGGGCGGGGCTTTCCCCTTGGGGCTTTTTGGAGAACCGGAGGCGGGTGGGGAGCCTTTTGGTCCACTTCGCCGTGGCCCTCATGGGCCTCGCCATCGCTTTCAGCCAGACCTACCGCCTGGAGAGCGAGAAGACCCTCTACCGGGGCGAGGCCTGGGAGGTGGGGGGGCTCAAGCTCACCTTCCAGGGGGTGAGGGCCCTGGACGAGGGGCGGCGCTTCGCCGTGGAGGCCCTCCTCAAGACCGACCGCTTCGGCGAGGTGCGGCCCCGCCTCCACTTCTATCCCCAGATGAACGCCCCCCTGCCCGCCCCCAAGGTGGTCTACACCCCGGGGAACGATTACTACTTCCTCCTCATGGACTTTGACCGGGAGAAGGGGGAGTGGGCCTCCATCCGCCTTATCCTCACCCCCTTGGTCTTCTGGATGTGGGTGGCGGGGGGGCTGATGGCCCTGGGTACCCTCTACAGCCTTTGGCCCGCCGGGAGGCCCAAAGAGGCGGAGGGGGTGAGCCCGGCGTGAGGGGGGTTCTCTGGCTTCTCCTCTTGCTTGCCCTGGGAGGGCTTTTCTGGTGGGGGATGCAGCGGAATCCCAAGGACCTTCCCTCGGTCCTGGCCGAGAAGAGGCGTCCTGCCCCCGACTTCACCCTGCCCCTTCTGCCCCCTTACCGGGCGGCGTGGGGGGAGCGCTTCCGCCTGGCCGACCACCTGGGGAAGGCCCCCGTGGTCCTCAACTTCTGGGCGAGCTGGTGCTACCCCGCCTGCTACGAGGAGGCGCCCCTCCTCGAGGCCTCTTGGCGCCGCCACAAGGAGCGGGTGCTCTTCCTGGGGGTGAACACCCAGGACAAGGAGGAGGAGGCCCTGAAGTTCGTCGCCCAGTTCGGCCTCACCTTTCCCCAGGCCTACGACCCCCGGGGACGGGTGGGGGTGGACTACGGCCTGTACGGGGTGCCCGAGACCTTTTTCATAGACCGCGAGGGCCGGGTCGTGGCCCGGCACGCGGGGGCCCTGGACGAGGCCACCCTGGCGCGCTACCTGGAGGAGGTTTTGCCATGAGGTTGCTTCTGGCGTTCTTTGTCCTGGTTCTTCCCGTCCTGGCCCAGGAGGGGCCGCCTCCGGACCTTTCCCCAGAGGTCTTCCGCATCGCCCGGGAACTCCGCTGCCCCGTCTGCCAGGGGGAGTCGGCGGCGGAGAGCAACTCGGGGGTGGCCCAGGAGATGCGCCGCCTGATTGCCGAGATGCTGAAGGAGGGGAAGACAAAGGAGGAGATCAAGGCCTTCTTCGTGGAGCGCTACGGGGAGTGGATCCTCTACGCGCCCCCCAGGCGCGGGGTAACCCTCTGGGTCTGGGTGCTCCCCCTCCTTGGCCTCCTCCTTCTCGGCCTTGGCCTTTCGGCCTACTTCCGGCCCAGACCGCTTCCTAGGGAGCTTCTGGAGGAGGCGGAGCGCCGGATGGGCGGGCCCTCGTCATGATGGCCACCCTCCTCTTCCTCGCCCTCTTCCTCCTGGGCCTTCTCCTGGCCCTAAGGCCCCTCCTTGGTCCCAAGGAGCCCTTTCCCGAGCCCCCTAGGCGGGAGGAGCTCCTTAAGGAGCTCGAGGTCTTAAAAGGGGAGGTGGAGGCCCTCTCGGGGGAGGAGAAGCGGCTCGCCCTCGCCCGGATGGTGGAGCTGGAAAGGCTTTTAGAGGGCTACCGCCCGCCTGCCCCCCGGGCCCGAAGCCCCTGGCCCGCGGTCCTCCTGCTCGGGGGGGTGGCCCTTCTGGGCGTGGGGCTTTGGCGCTACACCCTCCCCCGCCTGCCCGGGGAGACCACGGTCACGGCCAGGCAGGAGGCCCGGGAGCTCAAGGCCCTCGCGGAGAAGGCCCAAAGGACCGGGGCGGTGGAGGACCTCCTCGCTTGGGGCCGGAGGGCCTACGCGCTTAAGGCCTTTGACCAGGCGGCGGAGGCCTACCTGGGGGTCTTGAAGAAGGACCCCAGGAACCTCGAGGCCCTGAGGCGGGTGGGCATCCTCCTCTTCCTGGGAGGGAGGCTGGAGGAGGCCCGGCTCTTCCTGGAAATCGCTCAGCACGCCGATCCCAAAGCCGCCGAGGGGTGGCTCTTCCTGGGCAACCTCTACTTCCAGGAGGGGAGGATGGAGGAGGCCATCCGCGCCTGGGAGCGGTACCTGGAGGCCGGGGGCGAGGCCCGGGAGCGGGTGGAGGCCCTCATCGCCATGGCCCGGGCCCAGGCCCAGGGCGGGAAGGATGGGCAGGCGGTCTACCAGGCCCGTTGCGCCGCCTGCCACGGCCTTCAGGGGGAGGGGGGGGTGGGGCCTAGGCTCAAGGGCAACCCCCTGCTCAAGTCCCCTGAGGCCGTGCGGGAGATCGTCCTGAGGGGCCGGGGGGCCATGCCCGCCGTTCCCCTTTCCGAGGAGGAGCTCAAGGCCCTCCTGAAGTTTCTGGGTACGCTTTAGCCATGAGGCGGCGGGACCTCCTCTTCTACGTTCCCGTGGCGGTGGCGGGAGGGTTTTTCGCTTGGTTTGGGGTGCGGACCTACAACCTCCGCTTCCGCCCAAGGCCCGAGGCGGGAAGGCCCAGCTGGAAGGCGGGCCCCAAGGTGGCGGTGGCCCGGCTCGGGGAGATGGGGGTGTGGCAGGCGAGGCCCTTCCTCTATCCCCTTCCCTTCGGGGAGCTCAAGGCCTTCCTCCTCCGCCTGCCAAGGCCTGTCCCCGGGGGGCTTTCCGTGGGGGAGGAGCACTACCTCGCCCTAAGCCGTATCTGCACCCACCAGGGGTGCACGGTGAACTTCGTCCCCGATCCCGAGGCGGCCTCCCTCCTCTACAACTTCCGCTACGAGCGGCCTTTTTTGGGCTGCCCCTGCCACTTTGGGGCCTTTGACCCCCTGCTTGGGGGGAAGGCCGTGTACGGTCCTCCCCGTTACCCCCTGCCCCGCCTCAGGCTGCAGGCGGAGGGCGGGGTCCTCTACGCCACCGGGCACGAGGTGCCCCTGAGGCCCATGGAGGGGGCCTAGCCCCCTAGCCGCACCCGGACGAAGCGGTCCCTTCCCCGCTGGAGGACGAGGGGCCGGGAGAGGTCCACCTCCAGGGCTGGGTCGGTGACCAGCTCGCCGTCTATGCGGAGCCCCCGGTTCAGGATGAGCCTCCTCGCCTCGGCGTGGGAGGGGGTGAGGCCCGCCAGGGTGAAGAGCCTCGCCACCCAGATCCGGCCCTCCTTGAGCTCGGATGGGGGGATGGCCACCTCGGGAAGGTCTTCGGGGATGCCCCCCTTCGCCACCTGGTCGTAGCGGGCTTCTGCCTGGCGCACCTCCTCGGGGCCCGCCTCCTTGTCCTGGCCCAAGGCCTCGAGGCGGTAGCCTAGGCTCTCGTAGAAAGCGCGGTCCAGCCGGGCCGGGATCCTTGCCCGAGCGTAGGCGGCGGTGAGGAGGCGGGCGAGGACCCGGTGGGCGGGAACGGGCCCTGCCTTGAGGACCGCCTGGATCTCCTCCTCTTCCAGGTCCGTGAGCAGGCGGAAGTAGCTGGAAAGAAGAGGGTCCGGTACCCGCATGAGCTTCTTGAACATCACCTCCGGGGGCTCGGTGAGGCCGATGTAGTTGTCCAGGCTCTTACTCATCTTCTCCCGCCCGTCCAGGCCCACGAGGAGGGGCATGAGGAAGCAGACCTGGGGGCTTTGCCCGTAGGCCCGTTGGACCTCCCGGCCCACCAGGAGGTTGAAGCGCTGGTCGGTGCCGCCCATCTCCACGTCGGCCTGGATGGCCACGGAGTCGTAGGCCTGGGCGAAGGGGTAGAGGAACTCGTGCAGGGAAATGGGCACCCCCTCCTCGTACCGCTTCTTGAAGTCTTCCCTTTCCAGCATCTGGGCCACGGTCATGAGGGAGGTGAGCCGCACCACCTCCTTAAAGGTGAGACCCTCCAGCCACTCGGAGTTGTAGCGGAGCTCAAAGAGGTGGGCTTCCTGCCTCAGGATCTTCCCCGCCTGCTCCACGTAGCTTTTGGCGTTCTCCCGGGTCTCCTCCAGGGTGAGGGGGGGGCGGGTCTTGGAGCGGCCTGAGGGGTCCCCGATCATCCCGGTGAAGTCCCCGATGATGAGGACCACCCGGTGCCCGAGCTCTTGGAACTGGCGCATCTTCCTTAGGACCACGGCATGGCCTAGGTGAAGGTCGGGCCGGGTGGGGTCGGCCCCCAGCTTCACCGTGAGGGGCCTTCCTTCCTTAAGCTTTTCCAGAAGCTCCTCCTCGGGAAGGATCTCCTCCGCCCCCCGCTTGAGGAGGGCGAGGGCGGCTTCGGGGGAGAGGCTCGCCATGTGCTTGAGTATACTTAGGTCAATGCGGAGCCTACTCCTTCTGGCCCTGGTCGGCTTGGGCGTCTACTGGTACGCGGACCGCTACGGCCTTGCCGTGGGCTACCCGCCCTTCCTCCCCGTTTTCTACTGGAAGTACACGGGCGAGGCCCAGTACCCCATCCGGGTCACGGGGCTTTACGACGCGGTGAAGGTGAAGGTGGCGGGGGAGCTTCAGGAGGGGCGCCTCCAGGTGGCCCTCCTCAAGGGAGGCCGCCCCTTGGGGGAGCGTCCCTTGGCCGGGCGCTTCCAGGAGGAGCTCCGCTTCCCCGTGGAGCCCGGGGAGTACGTCCTCCGCTTCCGCCTCGAGGGGGCCAAGGGCCAGGTGCGGTACGACTGGGTGGCCACCAAGTTTGCCCCCTAGGGCGAGGGTGTGCTACACTTAGCCCTGGCTTGCCCTTAGGGGCACGAAGGGGAGAGCGATGCCTGAGAAGAAGCCCAAGAGGAACCTGTCCGCCCTGAAGCGGCACCGGCAGTCCCTGAAGCGCCGGCTCCGCAACAAGGCCAAGAAGTCGGCCATCAAGACCCTGAGCAAGAAGGCCGTCCTCCTGGCCCAGGAGGGGAAGGCGGAGGAGGCCCTGAAGATCCTGCGCCGGGCTGAGAGCCTCATTGACAAGGCGGCTAAGGGCTCCACCCTCCACAAGAACGCCGCCGCCCGCAAGAAGTCCCGGCTGGCGCGCAAGGTTCGCAAGCTTCTGGAGGCCGCGGGGGCGCCCGTCGCCGGCGGCCTCAGCGCTTAAGGAGGGAGCATGGGCAAGGGCGACCGCAGGACCCGGCGCGGCAAAATCTGGCGCGGCACCTATGGCAAGTACCGCCCTCGCAAGAAGAAGTAGGGGCGCTTCCCGGGCTAGGCCCCTCCTTCCTTCTCCATCTCCCAGGTGAGGTCCCGCAGGAGCCACCCCCGCCCTGGAGGGGAGAGCTCCCCTGAGCCCAGGGTCTGGACCAGATAGCGGCGCACCAGCCCCACCGGAACCCCCTGGGCGATGACCTCCCCTAGGTTCCGGCTGCCGTCCAGAAGGCCCTGGAGTCGGCCGAACTCCTCCAGGGTCTTGCCCTTCCTGCCCTGGTAGCGGATGCGCAGGGCGTACCAGGCGTAGCGGCGGAGGGGGTAGAGGTCCCCCTCCCTGACCCCCATGTAGGCCCGCTCCATGGCGATGAGGAGGGGAACCCCCCAGGCCTTGGCGGCGGCGCGGACGCTTCTTCCCCCCTGGAAGACCTCGTAGGGGCTCTTGGGGCGGATGGCCTCCAGGACCCGGCTCGGGGAGTCTATGAGGGTGCGGAACCGGTCCCACTCGTCGTTCACCCGCGCCCATTCCCCGAGGAGGGTGGCCAAGGGGAGAAGGGGAGGTTCGGCGCCCGGGGGGCCGGGCTGGAAGCGGAAGGTCCCCTCCTTGGGGTGGAGGGGGAAGGTGAAGAGGGCCTCGAGGCCTTCCCAGTCCAGGATGTGCGCCCCCACCACCTCCCCGGAGGCGAAGCGGAGGGTGAGAGGGAGAGGCCCGGTCCGCACCTCCAGGACGCCTGAGCGCCGGTGGTGGTGGACCAGCTCCAGCACCTCCGTGAGGGGGATGGTGTTCAGGTTTCCTTCCAAAGGTACCCCTCCCCGATGTTCAGCACCAGCCTACGCCCTTCCCCCCCGTAGGAGGCAAGGGCCTCGAGGACGGCTTCCTCCCTCCCCTCCCGGACCAGGGCGGCCACCGTGGGCCCCGCCCCCCCCACGAAGGCCGCCAGGGCGCCCGCCTCCAGGGCCCCCTCTATGGCCTCCAGGGCCCCGGGCATGAGGTGGGCCCGGTGGGGCTGGTGGAGGCGGTCGCGGCAGGCCTCCTTTAGGGCCTCGAGCCTTGCCGTAGCGAGGGCCGCGGGCCAGAGGGCGCTCCGGGCCAGGTTGAAGACGGCGTCCTCCAGGGGCACCTTCCGGGGCAGGGCCTCCCGGGCCAGGGGGGTGGGGACCTCGTAGGGGGGCACGGCCAGGACGAAGCGCACCCCTTCGGGCCTAGGCAGGGGGATGGCCAAGGGGGGATGGCTCAGGGCGGCCACGAAGCCCCCGTAGACGGCCGGGGCCACGTTGTCCGGGTGGCCCTCCACCCCTGCCGCCACCCGGAAGACGCCGTCCCGCCCGAGCCTTCCCCCGGAGAGGCGGTCCGCCAGGGCCACCCCCGCCACCAGGGCGGCGGAGGAGCTCCCCATCCCTCGGGCCAAGGGGATGGGGTTGAAGGCCTGGACCCTTAGGGGGGTGGGCGCAAGCCCCAGGGCCCGCATCCCTGCCCGGTACCCCTCGTGGATCAGGTTGTCCGTCCCCTCCACGTGGCCCTCTCCTTCGTAGAGAAAGGTGTCCTCCGGGGCGGGGGCGGCCTCCACCTCGAGGTAGAGGTCCAGGGCCACGCCCAAGGCGTCAAAGCCCGAGCCCAGGTTGGCCAGGGTGGCGGGGACGTAGAGACGGGGAAGGGGCTCCATAAGTCCCGACCCAGCATACCAGGACTTTCCCTGGGGTCTTGACAAGAAGAACCCTATCTTATACCACCCCATGCGGGCTTGCGCCCGCATGGGGGCCACGGTAGAAAGTCCCCGCGAATTTTTCTGCACCTAGGGGCGCAGGAAAAAGCCCGGGGGCACCCTGCCCTCCTGGAGGAGCCTCCTTGCCCGGGGCAGGGCTTCCGCCACCTCCCGGGCGAGGAGCCCCACCCCCTTCTCCTCGGCCAGGAGGTCTCCGGCGAGGCCGTGGAGAAAGACCCCAAGCCTCGCCGCATCAAAAGGGGGTAGCCCCGCCGCCAAAAGGGCGGCGATGGCCCCCGCGAGCACGTCCCCCGTCCCCCCCGTGGCCAGGGCGGGGTTCCCCGTGGGGTTCACGCAAAGCCGCCCGCCTTCCGCCACCACCGTGGGGTTTCCCTTAAGGACCACGGCGAGCCCCGTGGCCTGCGCCAGGGCCCGGGCCGCCCCCAAGGGGTCTTTCGCCACCTCCTCCGGGGAAAGGCCCAGAAGCCTCCCCGCCTCCCCCGCATGGGGGGTGAGGACGGCGGGGACGCCCGCCTTCCGGTAGGCCTCGGCCACCTCGAGGTGGAGGGCGTCGGCGTCCAAGACGGTGGGGAGGCCTGCCTTTAGGGCCTCTAGCGCCCACTCCCTGCCCCACGGCCCCCCGCCCATCCCCACCGCGAGGGCCTCCACCTTGAGGGGCGGGAGGGTGGGGCGGGAGGCGGGGTGAAACACGGCCTCCAGGGGCTCCAGAGGGGCCCCCTCCGGCGCCACCAGGTGCACGAGCCCCGCCCCCATGCGGTAGGCCCCGAGGGCGGCGAGAAGGGGTGCCCCGGCGTAGCGGAGGTCCTCTCCCCGGTACCCCCCCAAGACCCCTACCCGGCCCACGCTCCCCTTGTGGGCGGTGAGGGGGCGCCGGGGGAGGAGGGGCCTTAGGGCCTCGGGGGTGGCCACCTCGGGGAGGTCCTCCCGCTCTAGGAGGGCCTTAGGCAGGCCGATCTCGGCCAGGTAGAGCCTGCCGCAGGCCTCCCTCTTCAGGAGGTGGGGGGTCTTGAGGGCGGCGAAGGCCACCGTGGCCGTGGCCCTGACGTGAGGGCTAAAGGGGAGGCCCGAAGGCAGGTCCAGGGCGAGGACGGGAAGGCCTGCTTGGTTCACCCGCTCCACCAGGCCCGCGTAAAAGCCCGTGAGGGGCCCCTTGAGCCCGGTGCCGAAGAGCGCGTCCACCACCACCTCCCCTTCCTGAAAAAAGGCCTCCTCCAGGGGGCGCACCTCCACCCCATGGGCGAGGAGGGCCTGAAGGGCGAGAAGGGCATCCCCTGCCTGGCCCGAGGCGGCGTGGACCCGCACCCTCACCCCTTCCAGGAAGAGGTGCCGGGCGAGGACGAGGCCGTCTCCGCCGTTATTCCCCTTGCCGGCGAGGACGAGGGCGGGAGCCTTCCCGAAGAACTCCAGGTACACCCTTGCCGCCTTCATCCCCGCCCACTCCATGAGGAGGAGGCTCGGGTAGCCCATTTCCACCGCCTTCTGATCCGCCTCCCGCATGGCCTCGGGGGTGAAGAGCCGCATGAGCCCAGGATACCTGGGCTAGGATGGAGGGGATGGAGGGCTTGGCCGAGGCAAGAAGGCGGCTTGCCCGGGCGGAGCGGGTAGCGGTCCTCACCGGTGCGGGCATCTCCAAGCCCTCGGGCATCCCCACCTTCCGAGACGCCGAGGGGCTTTGGCGGAACTTCAACCCCCTGGAGTACGCCACCCCCGAGGCCTACGCCAAAGATCCCGAAAAGGTCTGGGCCTGGTACGCCTGGCGGATCCAGAAGGTGCGACAGGCCCAGCCCAACCCCGCCCACCTGGCCCTGGTAGAGCTGGAGAGGCGGGTTTTGGAGAGGGGAGGACGCTTCCTCCTCGTGACCCAGAACGTGGACGGCCTCCACGCCCTTGCGGGAAGCCAGAACCTGGTGGAG
The DNA here is from genome assembly GCF_000421625.1 of Thermus islandicus DSM 21543. NCBI lineage: Bacteria > Thermotogati > Deinococcota > Deinococci > Thermales > Thermaceae > Thermus > Thermus islandicus. The sequence continues at coordinate 26,276 of NZ_ATXJ01000005.1, forward strand.
CTCCACGGGAACATCCTCCGGGCCCGGTGCGAGGCCTGCGGGAAGCGCTTTCCCTTGCCCGAGGCCTTCACCCCGCCCCCCGTCTGCCCCGGGTGCGGCCGCCGGGCCCGGCCCGACGTGGTCTGGTTCGGGGAGCTCCTGCCGGAGGGGGCTTGGGAGAAGGCAGAGAAGGCCTTTGCCCAGGCGGATTTTGCCCTGGTGGTCGGCACCAGCGCCGAGGTGGAGCCCGCAGCCTCCCTGGGGCGGATCGCCTTCGCCTCCGGGGCCTACCTGGTGGAGGTGAACCCCGAGCCCACCCCCCTCACCCCCCTGGCCCACCTTTCCTTGCGGATGGGGGCGGTGGAGGGGATGGCGGCCCTTCTGTGAGGGGAATGAGCCGCTTGTTACGCTTTCTCGCCGACCTGGCCACCCTGGCCCGGGCCGGGGTGGTGGGCTGGGTCCTGCTCCAGGTGGGCCTGGGGCCGGAGGCCTTGGAGCGGGTGGTTCGCCTGCTCCTCCTGGGCTGGAGCTTGGACGTTTTGGACGGGGTTCTCGCCCGGGCTTCCGGGAGGTCCTCCCCCCTGGCCGCCTGGGACTATCCCCTGGACGCGGGCCTGGCCTGGGCGGGCTGGGCCTACCTGGCGGGGGCGGGGCTTGTGCCCGCGGGGTTCGCCTGGGCCTGGATGGTTTTGGCGCTGGTCCTCCTCCTCCGCCACCCCCAGAAGAGCCTTTCCATGCTCCTCCAGGTGCCCCCCACCTTCGCGCCTTTTCTGGTGGCCTTTAGCCTGGCCCCTGCGGCCTTCCGGGAGGCGGCGCTTTGGGCGGTCCTGGCCTTGCTTCTGGACGGCCGCCGCTTCCTCGGGGTGGTGCGGGAGTTCCTGGAAGAGGCCTTCTTCGGGGGCCGCCGCGCCTGATGCCCCGCCGGAAGGTTAGGGCCTTTTCCCCGTCCCGACCTAGGCTTCCTCCCGCCTGCCCCGGAAGACCAGGCGGAAGGGGATCTCCTTTAGCCCCAGGTCCTCCCCGATGCGGTTTTTCAGGTAGTTCTCAAAGGCCCGGGTGACGAACTCGGGGTGGTTCACGAAAAAGACGAAGGTGGGCGGGGCCACCTGGGCCTGGGTGGCGTAGAGGATCTTGAGGGGCTTTCCCTTGAAGTTGGGGAGCCCGACCTTGCTGGTCCAGACCCCCACCCAGCGGTTCAGCTCCGAGGTGGGCACGCGGGCGTGGTTCAGCTCGTGGAGGCGCACCGCCTCCTGGAAGAGCTTGTCCAGGTTCTGCCGGGTCAGGGCGGAGGTGAAGACCCGGGGGAGGGCCTCGAGGTGGGCGAGCTTTTCCCTCAGCGCCCGCCTCACCTTGGGGGCCTCCTCCTTCTTCACCAGGTCCCACTTGGTGACGACCAAAAGGACCGGTTTGCCCCTCTCCAAGGCCTCGTTGGCGAGCTTCAGCTCCCGGTCTCCCACCTGGAAGGGGTCCATCACCAGAAGGACCACGTCCGCCTCCTCCATGGCCCGGAGGCTCCGCTTTATGGCGAGCTCCTCCACCAGGCTTTCGGGCCGCTTGCGGATCCCAGCCGTGTCCACCAGGACGAAGCGCTGGCCCCTGAAGGAAAACTCCACGTCAATGGCGTCCCGGGTCGTCCCCGGCTCCTCGGAGACGATGACCCGTTCCTCCCCTAGGATGGCGTTGAGGAGGCTGGACTTTCCCGCGTTGGGCCGGCCCACGATGGCGAGGCGGAGGCCCGCCACCTCAGGCCCGCTTTCCACCTGGCGCACGGGAAGCCTCTGCCAAATGGCCTCTATGAGCTCCTCGAGGCCCCTCGCGTGCTCGCTGGACGTAGGGATGGGGTCCCCGAAGCCCAGGGCGTAGAGGGGCCCCAGGTAGAGCTCGTGCCTGGGGTCGTCCACCTTGGTGGCCACCAGGATCACGGGCTTTCCCTTCCTCCTTAGGTACTCCGCCACCTCGTAGTCCGCCTGGGTGAGCTCGGCCCTGCCGTCCACGGCGAAGAGGACCACCTCGGCCTCCTCCAGGGCCCGGTCCACCTTCTCCTGGATCTTCCGCTCCCATCGGTCCCCCGACCAGAGCCCGCCCGTGTCCACCAGGAGAAAGCGGCCTTGGTCCGTCTCCACCACGCCCTCCTTGAGGTCGCGGGTGACCCCGGGCACGTCGGCCACCACCGCGCTCCGTTTCCTCAGGAGGCGGTTGAAGAGGCTGGACTTGCCCACGTTGGGCCGGCCCACGATCACGACCCTGTGCATCTTCCCCCCACGAAAAGGGGCGGGGAGGCCCCCGCCCATACCCTCCAGTTTAGCACACCCTCGGCCTCTAGCCCCCTCGCTCCAGAAGGAGGTACCGGGCCTCCACCTCCCCCGCCACCTCCTCCCCCCTTAGAAGGTCCACCCCCCGGGGGACGGAAAGCCGCGCCTCCTCCTTGGCGAAGTAGGCGAGGACTTCCTGCCCCCCAAGCCTCCTGCGAAAGGCCAGGACCCCCGGGGGGGCCTCGAGGGGCAAGAGCCCCCCAAGCCTCAGCACGGGGTGGGTCTTCTTGAGGCGGACCAGGCGGCGGAAGAAGGAAAGGAGCTCTCGGTCCCAGGCCCCCTCGTCCCACGGGAAGGGGGCCCGGCAGTAGGGGTCCCCCCGCCAGACCTCGTAGGGGTTCGGCTGGGAGAGGCCAACCTCATCCCCGTAATAGATGGCGGGGCTTCCGGGGAAGGCGAAAAGGAGGGCGTAGGCGGTCTTGAAGCGCTCCTTGTCCCCCCTAAGGCGCCAGAGGGCCCGGGGGATGTCGTGGGAGGAGAGGAGGGTGTACATGCTGGGGCGGAGCTGGGGGGGAAGGGCCTGGTAGTGGTCCAAGAGGGCCCGCCAAAGGTCCTCGGCCCCCAGGGCCACGGGGCTTCCGTGGAGGTCCCGCCCCGAGAGCCAGGCCATCACCGGGTGGGCGAAGCCCGCGTAGTGCATGGCCCCGTCCAGGGTGTGGGCCCTCAAGGTAGGCACGGCGTCGTAGGAGAGCTCCCCGAAGACCAGGGCGTCCTCCCTTTCCTCCTTGGCCGCCCGGGCCAGGGCCCGGAGCCAGCGGGCGTTTTTCCGGTTCGTCCCCCCTTCCCCAAGGGAGTGGGCCACGTCCAGGCGCCAGCCGTGGGCGAGGCGCATCCAGCGGCGGACGGGGGCCTCCTTCCCGAGCACGAAGCGCTCCTGGGTAAGGGGGGAGGCGTAGTCCAGCTTGGGCATGTGCTTCACGTCCAAGAAGCTCGCGTAGGTGCCGTCGGGAAAGAAGGTGAACATGCCCCTTTCAGGCGAGCTGGGGTCCTTCAGGGCCTTCTGGAACCAGGGGTGGGTCGCCCCCACGTGGTTGAAGACCCCGTCCAAAATGAGCTTCATCCCCCGGGCCTCGAGGGCCTGGTAAAGCGCCCTAAGCGCCTCCTCCCCGCCCAGGTGGGGGTCCACCCGGCGGTAGTCCTCGGTGTCGTAGCGGTGGCTGGAGGGGCTTTGGAAGATGGGGGTGAGGTAGAGGGCCTCCACCCCGAGGGCCTCGAGGTAGGGCAGGGCCTCCAAAACGCCCCACAGATCCCCCCCGTAGAACTCCCGGGCCCCGTCCTCCCCGGGAGGCTCGTGCCAGGCCTTCTTTCGGATGGGTTTCCCCCCGTAAAGCCAGGCCCCGTCCTTGGGGGCTAGCTCCGGGCGCCCCTGGCGGAAGCGGTCGGGAAAGATCTGGTAAAAGACCGCCCCCAGGGCCCACTCCGGAGGGAGGGGCTTCGTGAGGAGGTGGAAGAAGCGGTCGTAGCGGGGAAGGGTCTTCTCCAGTCCGTGGCTTCCCCAAAAGCCTTCGGGAAGGCGGAAGGCGTAGCGGAAGGGGCTCGCGTGGACGGGAACGCGCGCCTTCAGGCCCCCTTCCCAGGGCTCCATGGGCTTCGTGTGGAGCTCCCCATCCCGCTCAAAGAGGAGAAGCCCCTCCTTGGCCTCCGTTTCCAGCCGGATCTCCACCTCCTCCCCCAGCTCGGGAAAAGGAGGGTGGAGGTGCTCGAGGTCGTGGTAGTTCATTCTTTCACGGCCCCCGCGGTGTAGCCGGAGACGAAGTATTGCTGGAACCCGTAGAAGAGGAAGAGGATGGGCAAGGATCCCAAGACGCTCGCCGCGGCGAAGACCCCCCACTTGGTCTGGAACTGCCCCGTGGTGAAGCTCCTTAAGCCCACGCCCACGTTCCAGCTCTCCACCCCGGTGAGGACCAGGTTGGCCAGGACGAACTCCGAGTAGGTGCCCACGAACTGGAGGAGGAAGATGAAGACGAACATGGGGGCGGAAAGGGGAAGGAGGATCCGGGTGAAGACCTGCCACTTCGTGGCCCCGTCCACCATGGCCGCCTCCTCGAGGCTCGGGCTGAGGCTCTCCAGGTAGCCCTTGTAGACCCAGGTGCCGAAGCTGATGATCCCCCCGGAGTAGGCCAGGACGAGCCCGGTAAAGGTGTTCAGGAGGTCTAGCCGCGAGAGGAGGTAGTAGATGGCCACCAGGGCCAAAAACCCCGGGAACATCTGGACGAAGATGAAGAAGAGGAGGAGGGGATAGCGGCCGGGCAGGTGGCGGAAGCGGGCGAAGGCATACCCTGCCGTAGCGGTGAGCAAAACGGCGAGGAGGCCGGTTAGGCCGGAGATCAGGAAGGTGTTCCGCACCCAGAGGAGGAACTTGGCCTCGGTACCCTGCCCGGTGAACTGCCGGGGGGAGAGGAGAAGGACCAGAGCGAAGACGGCCAGGGCCAGGAGGAGGAGGAGCCTTCCTTGCCACAGGTCCATCCACGCTTCCTGCGGTAGAAGCCGCCTTAGGAGCCCGATGCCCGCCACCCCCAGGAGGGCGAGCCCCGCGAGGAGGGCGAGCCTCACCTGGTAGGGATAGAGGACCACGCCTTCCACCAGCTTGGCGTAGTTCTCCAGGGAGGGCGCGGGCAGGTAGGGGACGACCTTGGCATCCAGGAGGAGGAACCCGGTTTCGGGCCTTTTGAAGCTGAAAAGGTTGTTGGTGGGGTCAAAGCTCGCCGCCACCACCTGGACCACCGGGTAGTAGACGAGGAGGATCAGGACCCAGAGGAAGAGGTGGGTCACCCCCTGGAGGAAGAGGGGCCAAGGGCTCCGCCGCTTCCCCTGAAGGCGGTTGGTGAGGGCCACGTAGGCCAGGCTGTAGAGGAGGAGGAAAAGGGCGAGGAGGAGGAACCCTCCCAGGGCGTAGACCCAGCCGTAGGGCACGAAGACGCTCCCGAAGGCCACCTGTTTGCGGTAGGAGCCCTCGTCAAAGAGGCGGTTCACCGCAAACCAGTAGACCCCGTAGAGGGCAAGCCCCGAAAGGAGAAAGGCCAAGAGCCGCCGCATCTACCGCACCTCCCTTAAGGCCCCCGTGACCCGGAAGTTCACCAGGCTGATGGCCACGGTGATGGCGAAGATGAGGAGGCTGATGGCCGCCCCAAGGCCGTAGGCGGACTGCCCCTCGGCGCTGAAGGCCGTCTTGTAGGCCCAGGAGATGAGGATGTCCGTGGACTGGGCGGTGGCGAGCCTGCCCTCCTGGGCCGGCCCTCCCCCGGTGAGCAGGTAGATGATATAGAAGTTGTTGAAGTTGTAGGCAAAGGAGGAGAGGAGGATGGGCACCATGGGCTTTTCCAATAGGGGGAGGGTGATGCCGAAGAGGGCCTGCCAGGGAGTGGCCCCGTCCACCTTGGCCGCCTCGTAAAGCTCGTCGGGAATGGTGGAAAGAGCTCCCAGGGTGGCGGTCATCATGTAGGGGAAGCCGAGCCAGAGGTTGACGAGGAGGATGGCCACCTTGGCCCAGTCGGGGTCGTTGAGCCAGGGGATGGGGTAGACGCCCAAGACCCCGAGAAGGCGGTTGATGGCCCCGAAGTTGTAGTTGAGCAGGGCCACCCAGACCTGCACGGTGATCACGCCGGGAAGGGCCCAGGACACGATGAGGACCGTGCGGTAGAAGTTCCGGAGCTTGAGGCCCTTGTTGTTGAGGACGAGGCCCAGGATAAGGCCCAAAAGGGCGTTCAGGAGCACCGTGCTGGCGGCGAACACCACGTTCCAGAGGAAGACGGGAAGGAGGGCCTGGCTTGCCTGGGAGAGGATGAAGGCGAAGTTCCTTAGGCCCACGAAGCGGAAGGCGTTCACCTTGGCCACGTACTCCACCCTAAAGGGCGGGACGCGGTCCAGGACAAGGGCCGCTCCTTCGGCCCGGGCGATCCTGGCGCGCAGGCGGTGCCCTTCGGCGTAGACCTCCACGACCTCCCCCTGGCAGGGGTCGCACCGCAGGGCTTCCCGTACCGGTGCCTCCAGGAGGAGCCTTGGGCCCTCCTGCCCCACCACCCGGGTTTCGGTGGAGCGGTCGGGGAAGCCGTTCCGCTTTCCGGAGTAGTCGGTGAAGGCCAGGTACAGGGTGAGGCCCACCGGGTAAAGGGTGAAGACCAGGAGGAAGGAGAGGGCGGGAAGGAAGTAGTACCAGTCGGTAAGCCAAGGGAAGCGCCGGCCCAGGGCCACGGCCCCGGGGAGGAGGACCAGGAGGGCCACCGCTAGGATGGTCCAGCCCGGGGGGGCCAGGTAAACCTCCAGGAGGAAGTAGGCCAGGAGGCCCGCGCCCGTGGAGAGGAGGAGGAGGCCCAGGAGGAGGCCCAGGGCCAGGAGGAAGCCTTTAAGGCCGGGAGGGTGTCTCATGGTCCAAGAAGCCCCCCACAGGAGGGGAAGGCCCTGTGGGGGGCAGGCATGGGGCTACTTGCCGATGGCCTTCTTGATCTCGGCCACCATGTCCTCCACGATCTTCCTCACGTTGGAGTCAGGCCGCTGGATGGCGAGGCTGATGGCGTTCCCCCAGGGTCCCCAGACCTTGCCCATCTCGGGGATGTTGGGCATGGGGGTGCCCAGGGGGAAGACCCGGGAGAAGCCCGCCACCACGGGGTCCCTTTCCAGGGCCTTCACGGCGCTCTTGGAAACGGGGATGCGGCCGCCCGCCTGGTTGAAGGAGACCAGGTTCCGCCCGCTCACCAGGGTCTTGGCGAAGTTCACCGCAGCGGTCTTGTTCTTGGAGTAGGCGTTCACCACCACCCCCTGCACCCCCAGGAAGGGCCCCCAGGGCCCCTTGGCCCCGGGCGGCGTGGGGAAGGGGGCGATGCCGAAGTCAATCTTGGCCTTCTTGTAGTCCCCCAGGGCCCAGGGGCCGTTGATGATCATGGCCAGCGCCCCGTCCTTGAAGGCTCCGTCGGCCACCCCGTAGTCCACCCCTTCGGGCACCAGGTTGTACTTGAAGCGGAGGTCCTTGATGAACTGGAGGGCCTTTTCCCCCGCCTCGCCCCCGATGAGGAGCCTCGAGGGGTCCAGGTTGCCCCGGGCGTCCTTGGCGAAGACGCCCTCCGCCCCGAAGGCCTTGAAGAAGCCGAAGTTGAAGTAGGGGTCGCCGATGTTGTAGAGGAAGCCGAAGGTGGACCCCGTGGTGAACCGCTTGGCCAGGTCCAAAAACTCCTCAAAGGTCTTGGGGGGCTCCTTCACGTACTTCTTGTTGTAGATGAGGGCCACGCTCTCGGCGAAGGCGGGCAGGCCCATGAGCTTGCCCCCAAAGGTGAAGGCCTCCACGGCCACGGGCTGGAGGTCGGAGAGGTAGCTTGGGGTCACGTACTTGCCCATGGGCTCCAGGACCCCGGCCTGGGCCATCTCCCCGAGCCAGTCGTGGGGGATGGAGACCACGAGGTCCGCCGCCTGCCCCTGGGGGGCCCCCAGGATGAACTTCTGCTTGATGTCCCCGAAGGGAACCTCCACCACCTCCACCGGGGTCCCCGAGGCTTTGGTGAAGGCCTGGGCCTGGGCTTTGAGCCACTCCAGCTCGGGGCCGCCGAAGTGGGTCCAAACCGTGATCTTCCCCTGGGCGAGGGCCAAGGAGAGGCCAAGGGCCAAAACCGCCAGCGTCTGCCTCATATCCCACCTCCAGGCGCGTGGTAGCGTTTCCGCATAGGTTTTTCAGCGCGCCTTCGGGGCCAAGTATACCACCTAATGCCGGAGCGCAACCCCCTAAAGGAGGGCCCGCGCCACCTCAAAGGCGATGAGGGCCAGGATGCCCACCTCCACCGCCTGGCTCCTCAGGTGAGCCACCTCCTCCGTGACCATGGCGTAGGTGGCCTCGAGGGCCCGAAGCTTCTCCTCCAGGCTCCTTTCCAGCTCCCGCGCCCCGTAGAGCTCCAGGGCGGCCCGGTAGATCTTGGCGTAAAAGAGGTCCTCGGTGATGCGCAAGGCACCCTCCATCCTGGCCTTCACGTCGGCGATCTCCGCGTGCCGGGCCATGAGGCGGCGGCGGAGGCGCTGCAGCCTCCCGTACCCCCAAACCCCCCGCTGTCTCAGGACCAGGGGCACCGCTTCCAGCTCCTCCGTGAGCACCCGGTCGTAGTAGGAGAGCTCCAGAAGCTGGGCGTGGACGAACTCCACCAGGTCGGCCACGTCCCAGATTCCCTCCGAGTCCAGGATGAGGATCCGGTCAAAGCCGAGAAGCGCCAGGTCCTCCGTGGAGTAGCTGTAGCGGTAGCGGGCCATCTCCCGGCGCACCTCGGGGGCGAACTCCTCCCGGGTCCCCATCCACAAGGGGGTGAGGTCCACCGGGGGCTTATGGGCCTTGGCCCCTTCCAGGCCCAGGGCGTGGTAGACGGTAAACTCCTCGGAGAGGCGCTTTTCCTCCGGGCGGAGGAGAGCCCCTTGGAGGTAGGGCTCGAGGGCGGCGAGCTCGGCCAGAAAAAACCCTTCCCAAAAGGGGAGCTCGGGGAGGGTGAGGGCCTTTTCTAGGAAGGTCTCCCAAGGCACCCTCTCTCCCAGGTGGATCCGGAAGGAGAGGGAGGCCACCCCGAACTCGTAGAGCCGGGCGGTGAGGAGGCCAAAGACCCCTTCCACGCTCCGCACCCCAAGCTCTAGCTGGGCCGGGGGGTTCTGGAAGCGCACCGCCCCCAGCCTTGGCCGGGAAAGCCTGAGCCTCGGGGTCGCTAGGCGGCTTAGGTCAATCTCGTCCGCCAGGTCGTAGAGGCGGTAGAGGGCGAGGTGGGGGGAGAGGAGGTTCATTCCAGCCTGGAGACCTCCCGGGGTGGGGGACCCTCCCTGTAGGCCTCGAGGAGGGCCTTAAGCGCTCTTCCCCGGTGGGAGTGGCGGGCCTTCTCCTCCGGGGTCATCTCCGCAAAGGTCTTCCCCGCCTCGGGCACGAAGAAGAGGGGGTCGTAGCCAAAGCCCCCTTCCCCCCGGGGGGCCTCCAGGATCACCCCCTCCACGCTCCCCTCATAGGCCTCGGCGTGCCCGTCGGGGTAGGCCAGGACCAAAACGGCCACGAAACGGGCCTTCCGCTCCTCCCCCTTGAGGTGGCGCATCCTCTCCAGGAGGTAGACGTTCCGCTCCCGGTCGGTCTCCCTTCCCCCGTAGCGGGCGGAGTAGACCCCCGGCTCCCCGCCCAGGGCGGGCACCACCAGGCCCGAGTCGTCGGCGAGGGCGGGGAGGTCCGTGGCCTTGGCCACAAAGGCGGCCTTGAGGAGGGCGTTCTCCAGGAAGGTGGCCCCGGTCTCCTTGGGCATGCGCAAGGGGAAGTCGGCCAAGGAAAGGAGGGTCCAGCCCAGGGGGGCTAGGCCCAGGGTGAGCTCCCGCACCTTGCCGGGGTTGGAGGTGGCCAGGACCAGGCGCATCCCCTTCAGGATACTCCCTTGAGGGCGGCCACCACCTCCTCAGGGGTATCCAGAAGGGTGAGGAGGCGGAGGTCCTCGGGGTCTATGGCCCCTTGGGCCTTCAGGAAAGCCATCCAGGAGAGGAGCCCTTCCCAGTAACCCCGATCCAGGGCGAAAACGGGGAAGGGGTGGACCTTCTCCGTCTGGATGAGGACGAGGACCTCGGAGAGCTCGTCCAGCGTGCCGAACCCCCCGGGTAGGAAGACGAAGCCCACGGCGTAGCGCACGAAGAGCACCTTGCGCACGAAGAAGTAGCGCAAGGTGAGGGCGTGGGTCTGGTAGGGGTTGGGCTTTTGCTCGTGGGGAAGCTCTATGTTGAGGCCTACGCTCACCCCGCCCGCCTCGTAAGCCCCCCGGTTCACCGCCTCCATCACCCCGGGGCCGCCCCCCGTCACCACGCCGAAGCCCGCCTGGGCCAAGGCCTTCCCCAGGCGGTAGCCCAGGGCGTAGGCGGGGTGCCCCTCAGAGAAACGGGCCGAGCCGAAGACGGAAACCAAAGGCACGTCGATTTCCGCAAGGACCTCAAACCCCTCCACGAACTCCGCCAGGATGCGGAAAAGCCGCCAGCTGTCCTCGTGGTGGAGCTGGTCAATGAGGGGCTTCTTGGGCATAGCCCTAGCTTAGCCTAAGGAGGGGAGCCCCCAGGCTGGGGTGGGATTAGAGCTCCTCCAGGTTTACCCGTCTGAGGGCCTCCACCCGCACCCCAAGCCGCCCGGCCAGGTCCTGGTAGCTCTCCGGGTCCCCGGTGACGTAGTGGACCACCCGGCCCTGGCCCTCGGGGTTCAAAAGCCCCTCCCGCCTCAGGGCCTCCGCCACCCGCCTGGCCGTGGCCTCCCCGGAGTCCAGAAGCCGCACCCCGGGGAGGACCTTCCCGATGGCCCCCTTCAGGAAGGGGTAGTGGGTGCAGCCCAGGATGAGGGCCTCGAGGTCCTTGGGGGCCTCTTCCAGGTAGTGCCGGGCCACCAGGAGGGCCACGGGGTCGTCCCAGAGCCCCTCCTCCACCAAGGGCACGAAGAGGGGGCAGGCCCGGGCCCAGGCGAGCCTCACGTACCGCTCGTAGGCCCGGCTACCCACCGTGGCCTGGGTGCCGATGAGGCCCACCTTCCCGTAGGCCCTGGCCTCCTCCGCCACCGGCTCCAGCACCCCGAAGACGGGCACGGAGAGGTCTTCCGCCAGCTCGGGAAGCGCCGCGGAACTCGCCGTATTGCAGGCCACCACGATGGCCTTCACCCCTTCCCGGAGGAGAAAGCCCGCGATTTCCCAGGCGAAGCGCCGCACCATGGGGAGGGGCTTCCCCCCGTAGGGGACGCGGGCGGTGTCCCCGAAGTAGAGGAAGTCCTCCCGGGGGAGGGCCTGGCGCAGGGCGGAGAGCACGGTGAGCCCGCCCACCCCCGAGTCAAAGACGCCGATGGGGGCCTTGGGGTCCTTCACGGCCCGCCATCATACCTGGACGGCCAAGGGGGGCTGCTATACTATCGGGGTTGCCCCGAGGGGGCGGGTCTTAAAGGAGGTGCGCAAGTTGAGGCTGGTCACGTCTGAGTCGGTAACCGAGGGACACCCGGACAAGCTGGCGGACCGGATCTCCGACGCCATCCTGGACGCCCTCATCGCCCAGGACAAGAAGGCGCGGGTGGCGGCGGAGACCCTGGTGACCACCGGGCTCGTCTTCGTGGCGGGGGAGATCACCACCGAGGGGTACGTGGACATTCCCGGCCTGGTGCGCAAAACGGTGCGGGAGGTGGGCTACACCCGGGCCAAGTACGGCTTTGACGGGGACACCTGCGCCGTCCTCACCGCCATAGACGAGCAGTCCCCGGACATCGCGGGCGGGGTCAACCTCTCCTACGAGTGGCGGGTCCTGAAGTCCACCGACCCCCTGGACCGGGTGGGCGCCGGGGACCAGGGGCTCATGTTCGGCTACGCCACCGACGAGACCCCCGAGCTCATGCCCCTCCCCATCACCCTGGCCCACCGCCTCACCATGCGCCTCGCCGAGGTGCGCAAGACGGGCCTCCTCCCCTACCTGCGGCCCGACGGCAAGGCCCAGGTCACCGTGGTCTACGAGGGGGACAAGCCGCTTTACGTCAAGACCGTGGTGGTTTCGGCCCAGCACTCCCCCGAGGTGGAGCAGGAGCAGCTTCGGGAGGACCTGATCCGGGAGGTGGTGCGCCAGGCCATCCCGGGGGAGTACCTGAAGGAAGGAGAGACGGAGTACCTCATCAACCCCTCGGGCCGCTTCATCCTGGGTGGCCCCCACGCCGACACCGGGCTTACGGGCCGCAAGATCATCGTGGACACCTACGGGGGAGCGGTGCCCCACGGGGGCGGGGCCTTCAGCGGCAAGGACCCCACCAAGGTGGACCGCTCCGCCAGCTACTACGCCCGCTACATGGCCAAGAACCTGGTGGCGGCGGGGCTTGCCCGGAGGGCCCTGGTGGAGCTCGCCTACGCCATCGGCAAGGCGAGGCCCGTCTCCTTAAGGGTGGAGACCTTCGGCACCGGGGTCCTGCCCGATGAGAAGCTCACGGAGATCGCCGCCAGGGTCTTTGACCCGAGACCCCTCGCCATCATTGAGGAGCTGGACCTCCTTCGCCCCATCTACACCCCCACCTCGGCCTACGGCCACTTCGGCCGCCCAGGCTTCCCCTGGGAGGAGACGGACCGGGTGGAGGCTTTAAGGCGGGAGGCGGGGCTTTAAGCGCTCTCCACCCGGTTCTTGCCCAGGCGCTTGGCCTGGTACATGGCCTCGTCCGCCCGTTTGAGGAGGGAGAGGGGGGAGTCGGTGGGGCTTGCCTGGACCACACCGAAGCTGGCGGAAAGGCCTTCCACCGGGGGCACCTGGAGGGCTTCCACCGCCCGGCGCAGGCGTTCGGCGAGGCGCAGGGCTTGGGGTTGGGCGGTCTCCGGTAGGATCACGGCGAACTCCTCCCCGCCCAGGCGCACCGCCCGGTCGCTTTGGCGGAGGTGGCCCTCGAGGCACCGGGCGAGGGCCTGAAGGACCCGGTCCCCCACATCGTGGCCGTGGGCGTCGTTGATGGCCTTGAAGCCGTCCAGGTCTAGGACGATCAGGGAGAGGGGGCGGCCGTAGCGCCGGAGGCGGAAGAGCTCCCTCTCTAAGATTTGCTCCAGATAGCGCCGGTTTCTTAGGCCGGTGAGAAAGTCCGAGTGGGCGTCCAGGCGGGCCTCGAGGTAGCCTTCCTTGAGCCGCACCAGCAGGTACAAAAGCGCCACGTAGGCCAGGTTGGAGCCGAAGAACTGGGCTAGGGCGTTCAGGTGGACCGGCTGGAGGTGGCCGCGCAGGGAACCGGCCAGGGCCAAAAGGAGGAGGGTGAGGAGGTAGAGGAGGGCGAGGCGCACCGCCCTTTGCGCGGGGAAGAAGAGGTAGCCGGAGAAGTAGAAGAAGGGCACCCAGTAAGCGGCGGGGGAGAGGCCCAGGGGATTGGGCCTCAGGAGGAGCTGGTAGCCCAGGGTAAAGAGGAGGTAGAGGGCGATGAGGGCATGGGCGGTGGGTAGGACCCAGCGCGCCGAGCGAGGGGTCCGCCAAAGGAAGGCGGCCAGGACCATCAGGCCCAAGGCGAGGAGGGGAAGGAAGGTGCGGTCCACGGGGTCCAGGCCCGTCCGGTGGGAGGCCCAGAGGGCCACCAAGGCCAACAAGCTCCCCAGGGGCAGAAGCCAGAGGGCGATCCGCCGCCGCAGGGGGTTCAGGGGGTCCAGGAGCTCGAGGGTGGCCTGCAAGCCGCTCCCAGTATACGGGGTGTCCATACCTCCAGGTTGCCTCGAGGCCCCTGAACGGATCCTTAACGCCCTGCGGTTACGGGGGTAGCCTCAGTCCTCGAGGTAGGTGTAGCCCTGGAGCTCCCGGGCGTAGCGCTCCAGGAAGGCCCCCTTTTCCGCCGGGGAGAGGCGGCTTTGCCGCACCAGGCGCTCCACCCCGAGCATCAGCTCCCGGGCGGTGAAGCCCATCTTCTCTATCACCTTTTCCGCCGTCTCGCCGGCCACAAAGCGCTCAATGGCGAAGCCCTCCTCGTCTACCGCCACGTGGGCTTCCCCCACCTGGCCGAAGAGGTTGTGGTTGCTGCCCAGCACGTCTTGGTACGCCCCCACCAGGAAGACCCCCAGGTAGTAGGGCTCCCCTGGCCGCACGGGGTGGACGGGCAGGGTGGGGCGGACGTCGTGCAGGTCTATGAAGCGGTCTATCTTGCCGTCGGAGTCGCAGGAGATGTCCACCAAGGTGGCCTGGCGGGTGGGGGGTTCCCGCAAGCGGCTTAGGGGCACGATGGGGAAGAGCTGGTGGATGGCCCAGGTGTCGGGAAGGCTCTGGAAGATGGAGAAGTTGCACACCAGTTTGTCAGCGAGGAGCTTCTCCAGGTCCTCCAACTCGTCCGGGGCGTAGGGGAGTTGCTGCACGAGGGCGTAGACCTTGCGGGCGATGTGGTAGAAGATCTCCTCCGCCAGGGCCCGGTCCTTCAGGGAGACGAGGCCCAGGTCGTAGAGGGTCTGGAGGGTCTCCTTGTCGGCGAAGGCGTCGTGGTAGACCTCGCGGAAGTTCTTGGGGGTGAGGTTTTCCAGCCCCTCCCAGAGCTCCCGCACCAGGGGGTGGGCCTCCGGCCCCGGGGCCCCGGGCCTCCCCTCCCCGGGAGGGGTGATGACGTCAATGACCTCTAGCACCAGCACCTCGTGGTAGGCGGTGACCGCCCGCCCCGACTCCGTGACCAGGATGGGGTGGGGCTCCCTCTGCGCCTCCACCACCTCCTTGGTCACGTAGACCAGGTCCTCGGCGTACTCGGAGAGGGTGTAGTTGGCCGAGGCGTAGAAGTTCGTCTTGGAGCCGTCGTAGTCCACGGCCAGGCCCCCGCCCAGGTTGAGGTAGGTGAGGGGCGCCCCGAGCTTCCGGAGCTGGACGTAGGTCTGGGCCGCCTCCCGCACCGCGGCCTTGATCCTGCGGATGTCCGTCACCTGGCTGCCGATGTGGGCGTGGACCATGACCAGGGTGTCCAAAAGCCCCTCCGCTTTCAGGATCTCCACCGCCTGCACGATCTCCGGGGTGGTGAGGCCGAACTTGGCGTTCTCCCCTCCCGAGGCCTCCCACTGCCCCGCCCCCTTGGCCTTGAGCTTGTAGCGGATGCCCAGCTTCGGCCGCACCCCGAGCTCCTTGGAGAGGCGGATCACCCGGGGCAGCTCGGCGAACTTCTCCAGGGTGATGACCACGTTGCGGCCAAGCTTCCGCCCCATGAGGGCGAGGCGCACGAAATCGTCGTCCTTGAAGCCGTTGGTGGTGATCAGGGCCTCCTCGGAGAGGTCCTGGGCCAGGATCAGGGCTAGCTCCGCCTTGCTCCCCGCCTCGAGCCCGTAGTGGTAAGGCCTTCCCGCCCGGGCCACGGTCTCCAGGACCAGGCGGCGCTGGTTCACCTTTACCGGGTAGACCCCCCGGTACCCCCCTTGGTACCCGTACTTCTCCATGGCGCGGAGGAAGGCCTCGTTGAGCTCCCGCACCCGGGCCTCGAGGATCTGGGGGAAGCGGAGGACGAGGGGCAGGGGCCGCCCCTCGTCCCGCAGGGCCTCCACGATCTCCAGGAGGGAGGCGGAGGGCCCCTTGGGCCCCGAGGGGGTCACCTCCAGCTCCCCCCTTTCGCCCACCCGGAAGAACCCCGCGCTCCAGTAGGGCACCAGGTAGATCTCCTCGGCTTCCTTGGGGGAAAAGCGCTTGGCCGTTTTCAATCCGGGTCAACCTCCGCTATGAGTGTAGGGCGGAAGCCAGGGCTTGGGAAGAGGAGAAGTAGGCAAACCCTTCCCCTTCGGGAAGCCTCGGGGGGTCCAGGAGGTAGAGCAAAGGCCCACCCTCCTCGTTCACCAGGGCAAGCCCCCGCTCCCGGAGGAGGGGCCAGAGGGCGGGGGGAGCCTGGAAGAAGAGGGGAACCGGGCCCACCTCCTCCTGCACCGCCTCGAGGAGGGAAAGCCAGGGGGCGAAGGCCTCCCGCTCCACTCCTTCCGGCACCCAGAGCCGCACGACCCCTCCCCTGTCCCCTAGGAGCCGGAAGCGCCGGAGGAAGCGCCTCAGGACGCGTCTTTCCTCCCCCGTGGGCCGGAAGGTGAGGTGCTTGTGGCCCATGGCGCTAAACAGGAACCCCTCCGGCGCCAGGGCCCGGAGGCGGCTTAGGGTCCTGGGGTCGGGCAGGCGGTGCCACCAGGAGAGCTCCACCGTGGGGAAGGCATGGCGGTAGGCCTTGAACCCCCCGGGGAAGCCCCGGTAGCCCTGGAGCCCCACCCTCAGAGCCATGCCTCGAGGAAGGCCAGGCCTACCCGGGCCATGAGGGGGGTCAGGGTGTGCCCCGTCCCCTCCTCCACATACCGGGCCAGCCGGCCTTCGGGGTAGTGGGGCCTTAGGGCTTCCACCGTCTTTTCCATCCGCTCCAGGGGCACGATGAGGTCCTTTGTGCCGTGGAGGTGGAGGAGGGGCACGCCCCCGTAGGCCCCTCCCTTCGTGGCAGGCGGAGCCTCGTAGAGGGCCTGGACCCGGGGGTCCTCCACCCTCTGCCCCACGGGGGGCTTCATGGGGAAGCCCGAGCCGAGGAAGGCCAAGGCCGCCTGGGCCCGGAAACCCCGGGAGAGGAGGAGGTGGAGGACAAAGGCCCCCATGCTCCCCCCGGCGAGGCCGAGGGGCAGGGGACCGTACCGCTTCGCCGCCGCCTCCGCCACCTGGACGGCCTCCTCGGCGTAGGCCAGGGCCACGCGGTAGAAGGCCTCCACGTAGTCCGGGTCCTTGCCCGAAGGGGGCGGGCCGCCCCTTTCCCCGTGCCTGGGGGCGTCAAAGGCCAGGAGGAGGAATCCCCTTTCGGCGTAGCCCGGGAGGAGGGCGAGGATCCCCTCCTTGGATCCCTGAAGGCCGTGGAGGGCAAGGAGGAGGGCCCTGGGGTTTTGGGGGATCCGGGCCAGGGCGGGGAGGCCTGCGAGGAGGAGCCGCTCTTCCCTCATGTGAAGAGGCTGGAAACGGACTCCCCCCGGTGGATCCGCCAAATGGCCTCGGCGAAGAGGGGGGCCACGGTAAGGGTCTTGAGCTTGGGGCCTTCCTTGGGGGGGCAGGTGTCGGTGGCGGCCACCTCCTTCACGGGGCTTTGGGCGATGCGCTCCAGGGCCGGGCCCACGTAGACCCCGTGGGTGGCGGCGGCGTAGACCTCTTTGGCCCCGGCCTGCATGAGGGCCTCCACCGCCTCCACCAGGCTTCCTGCGGTGGAGATCTCGTCGTCCACGATGAGGGCGGTCTTTCCCCTCACCTCCCCCACCAGCATCCGCACCCGCACCTCCGTGTCCGAGACCCGCTCCTTGTCAATGAAGGCCAGGGGGAGGCGGAGCCTTCTCGCCAGGGAGCTTGCCCTCTTTAGGTCTCCCGCGTCCGGGGCCACCACCACGGCGTTTTCCAGGTCCACCCGGGTGGCGAAGTAGTTGGCGAGGACGGGCTCGGCGGAGAGGTGGTCCACCGGCACCTTGAAGAAGCCATGGACCTGGGGGGAGTGGAGGGTCATGGTGAGCACCCGGTCGGCCCCTGCCGTCTGGAGGAGGTCGGCGATGAGCCTGGCGGCGATGGAGATGCGGGGGGCGTCCTTCTTGTCGCTCCGGGCGTAGGAGAAGTAAGGGATGACCGCGGTGACCCGGGCGGCGCTCGCCCCCTTGGCCGCGTCCACCATCATGAGGAGCTCCATGAGGTGGTCCTGCACCGGGGGGGTGAGGGACTGGACGAGGAAGACGTCCCCTTCCCTCAGGCTTTCCTCAAACCGCACGAAAAGGTTGTCGTTGGCGAAGCGCAAGGTGGTGCTTTTCCCCAGGGGGAGGCCTAAGGCGCCGGCGATGGCCTGGGCCAGGGGCCGGTTGGACTGGCCGGAGAAGATCAGGAGGGGGCGGTCCATGCCGTTCCCCAAAATACCATGGCCCCCTAGAGGGGGGTGATGGCCTCCTGCAACGGGGTGGTGACCTCGGGGCCTGCGGGGTGGAGGTAGAGGTCCACCTCGGTCCGCACCCCGAAGGCCTCGAGGTAGACCCCTGGCTCCACGGTGAAGGCGAGGCCCGGAACCAGGGGCCGCAGGTCGTGGGTCTCCAGGTCGTCCAGGTGGGGGCCTGTTCCGTGGACCTCCTCCCCCAGGTTGTGCCCGGTGCGGTGGCGGACATAGGCCCCATACCCTTCCTCCTCCAGGACCCTTCGGGCCAAGCGGTCCACCTCAAAGCCCTTGGGGCGGCGCCCTTCTCGGTAGGCCCTCGCCACGAAGGCGATGGCCCCATCCCGGGCCCGAGCCACCGCCTGGAAGGCCCGGTGGGCGGCCTCCGGGACGGCGCGCCCTGCCATCCAGGTGAGGTCGGCGTAGACGCCGCCCGGCTCCTTGGCCCAGAGGTCCAGAAGGACCACCTCCCCCTCCTCCAGGGGCTTCTCCGTGGGCTCGTGGTGGGGGTTGGCGCTGTGTCGCCCGAAGGCCACCATGGGAGGGTGGTCAAAGACGAGGCCTTGCCCCGCGAGGACCTCCGCCATGCGTCTCTGGACCTCCCGCTCCGTGGCCCGGGGGTTTTCCTGGAGGAAGGCGAGGGCGGCGTCCCGCGCCCGGACGAGGCCCTGGGCAGCCCGCCGGTGGCTTTCCAGCCTCTTCTCGTCCCAGGTCTGAAAGGGGAGGAGGAGGGGCCAGGAGGAGAGGAGCTCCAGGCCCATTCCCCGGAGGAGGTCCACCGTGCCCCCGTCCACCCGGGAGAGGTAGGGGATGGCCCCCCCGGGGACGTACTCCAGGGCGAGGCGCCTGATCCCCGAAAGGGCCTCCTCCAGCCCTTCCACGAAGCCCCGCCAGGTGTGGTAGGTCCGCCGCTTTCCCCAAAGGGGAGGGAAGAGGCTCGCCTCTATGGCGTGGCAGAGGAGGGTGGGCTCTCCCTCCTGGGGGATCACGTAGGCGAAGCGGCGGGTGAGGTGGAGGGAGGCGAGGCCCAGGACCTCGAGGGCCACGGGGTTGCTCCGCCCGAAGGAGAAGAGAAGCCATCCGTCTAGCCTTTCCTCCCGCAGGGTCTCCTGGGTGCGCCGGAGGTCCATAGCCCCATGCTAAATCGCCGTGGAACCTGACCTGGTATACCTTCTCCTGGGCTGCCCATGCTAGGGTAGAGGGTAGGGAGGTTAGGGGATGGTAGAGGCGCAGGAAGCGGTCATCCGCATCACCCCCTTGGCGGCGGAAAAAGCCAAGGAGATCCTGGTCCGCTACGGCAAGGAGCACGCCGCTATCCGGGTCTACGTCAAGTCGGGGGGGTGCTCCGGCTTCCAGTACGGCATGGCCGTGGACGAAAGGGAGCTTCCGGGGGACACCTTCGTGGAGATGCACGGGGTGCGCCTGGTGGTGGACCCCATGTCCCTGCCCTACCTGGTGGGCTCGGAGATCCACTGGGTGGAGAGCCTCATGGGGGGCGGCTTCACCGTGAATAACCCCAACGCCGCCAGCACCTGCGGCTGCGGCCACTCCTTCCGCACCAAGGACCAGGAGGGGGAGGCCCGCACCTGCGGTGGCTGAAGGGTCCGCGGAGGGCACCGGGGCCTGGCTTCAGGCCCCTTTAGCTTTCTCCCTGTTGACCTTAGAAAAGGGGACCGTATAATAACCTCGGTTACTTAGGGGAGTGCCATAGGCAAGAAAGGAGGCCATATGAGGAAAGCAGGCAAGCTGGCTGTACTCGGTTTAACCGCCTTGGGGCTGGCCCTGGCGGGACCCCAGGACAACAGCCTCGTCATCGGGGCGTCCCAGGAGCCTAGGGTCTTGGCAGGGGACTTCCTAAGCGTCATCTCCAACCAGGCCATCAAGACGGAGATAGAGCAGTACCTCTTCGCGCCCCTCATCGGCTTCAACGCCAACAGCGAGAACTTCCCCGTGCTGGTCACCGAGGTGCCCACCGTGCAGAACGGCAGGCTCCGGGTGGCCGACATCGGCGGGGGCAAGAAGCGGCTGGAGATGGACCTCACCCTCCGCTCCGACGCCAAGTGGTCCGACGGCAGGCCCATCACCACCGAGGACGTGCAGTTCTACTTTGAGGTGGGGAAGGCCAAGGGGATGCCGGTGCTCAACCCGGACTACTGGGAGCGGGTGAACCTTAAGGTTAAGGACGCCCGCAACTTCACCGTGATCTTTGAGCCCGCCTACTACTACGACACCTACGGTTCCCCCATCGGCTACGCCCCCAAGCACATCATGGGCGCTGAGTGGGAGAAGGTGAAGGCGGCGGCCCGGGGCCTGGACCCCGACAAGGACGCGGAGAAGCTTAATGAGCTCTACCGCAACTTCTTCCTCAAGTTTGCCACCCCCCAGGCGCTGAACCGCGGGGCCATGGTCTACTCCGGGCCCTTCAAGCTCAAGCGCTGGGTGCCGGGGAACTCCATTGAGATGGAGCGGAACCCCAACTTCCCCATCAAGCCCGAGGGCGGGGAGAGCAAGTACGTGCAGAAGGTGGTCTACCGCTTCATCCAGAACACCAACTCCCTCCTGGTGGCGGTGATCGGCGGGGGGATTGACGCCACCTCCAGCGTTTCCCTCACCTTTGACCAGGCCCGCTCCAGGCAGCTCACTTCCCGCGCCCCCGGCCGCTTTGACATCTGGTTCGTGCCCGGGGCTATCTGGGAGCACATTGACATCAACAAGTTTGAGAACTGCCAGGCGGTCCGCGATCTGGGCCTGAACGACGTCCGCACCCGCCGGGCCCTCCTTTATGCCCTGAACCGCGAGGGGTTGGTCAAGGCCTTCTTTGACGGCCTCCAGCCCGTGGCCCACACCTGGATCGCCCCCGTCAACCCCCTCTTCAACCCCAACGTGCGGAAGTACGAGTTTGACCTGAAGAAGGCGGAGGCGCTCCTGGCGGAGATGGGCTGGAGGAAGGGTCCAGACGGCATCCTCCAGCGCACCGTGGGCGGCCGTACCGTGCGCTTTGAGATTGAGTACGTCACCACCGCGGGCAACGCCATCCGGGAGCGCACGCAGCAGTTCTTCGCCGAGGACCTGAAGAAGATCGGCATCGCGGTGAAGATCAACAACGCCCCCTCCGCCGTGGTCTCCGCCGACGACTTCATCCAGAGGGCGAGCGAGTGCAAGTGGACGGGGCTGTTTGAGTTCGCCTGGGTGTCCAGCCTGGCCGAGGACGGCTCCCTCTTCCAGTACAAGAACCTGAACACCGGCACCATCCAGGTCCCCACCAAGGAGAACAACTACCAGGGCCGGAACATCGGCGGTTGGCGCAACGACGAGTTTGACCGCCTGACGAGCCAGGCCGTCCTGGAGTTTGACGAGGCCAAGCGGAAGCAGCTCTTCGCCCGTGCCCAGGAGATCTGGGCGGAGGAGCTCCCTGCGCTTCCCCTCTACTTCCGCGCCAACCCTTACGTGGTGCGGAAGGGCCTGGTGAACTACGTGGCCAGCGCTTACTCCGGCAGCTTCGGCTACCCCGGCTGGAACGCTTGGGAGATCGGCTGGGAGAGCCGGGGCGCCGTGAAGAAGTGGGACCAGGCGAAGTACGCCCTTTCCATCAAGTAGCCTGGGTGGTATAGTGGGGCCCGCTGGGCAAAGCCCAGCGGGCCTTTTTAGTGCCAAAAACAGGAGGTACAAGAGTGTTCGCCTACACGGTGCGCCGGCTTTTGCAGATGGTTCCCCTTCTCCTTGCGGCCAGCGTGGTCATCTACGCCCTTCTGGCCCTGCAACCGGGGGACCCTTTGGAAGAACTGCGGAGGCAGAACCCTAGGATCACCGCCGAGCAGTTTGAGGCCCTGAAGCGGGCCTACGGCCTGGACCAGCCCCTCCACATCCGCTACTTCAAGTGGCTTTCCCGGGCCCTCCAGGGAGACCTGGGCTACAGCCGCACCTACGGCATCCCCGCGGCGGAGTACATCTTCGTCCAGCGCCTGCCCAAGACCCTCCTCCTCTCAGGGCTCGCCCTCACCCTGGCCCTCCTGGTGGCCATCCCTGTGGGCGTCTTCTCGGCGGTGCGCCAGTACTCCCTGGCGGACTACGCCATCACCTTCCTCTCCTTCGTGGGCTTCTCCATGCCCGTCTTCTTCCTGGGGATCCTTCTCCTCTACCTCTTCGCCATCTGGTTTCCTGACCATATCCCCGGCTTTCCCCGTTTTCCTACCGGAGGGGTGCCGGGCCTTCTTTGGGAGGATGTGCGCTCAGGGGCGGTGAGCCTTGGGGAGTTCCTGGGGCAGTGGGCCTGGCACCTGGTCCTTCCCGTGCTCACCCTATCCTCTTTGCAGATCGCCGAGTGGACCCGGTTCATGCGGGCCTCCCTCCTCGAGGTGCTTTCCCAGGACTACATCCGCACCGCCCGGGCCAAAGGGCTTTCGGAGCGGGTGGTCCTTTACAAGCACGCGCTGAGAAACGCCCTTATCCCCATCGTGACCCTGGTGGGCCTGGCCATCCCGGGGGTGCTGGGTGGGGCCACCATCACCGAGACCATCTTCAGCTATCCGGGCATGGGCCGGGCCATCTTTGATGCCCTGGTGGAAAAGGACTACAACGTGGCCATGGCGGCTTTGGCCTTTTTGGCCTTGATGACGGCTCTCTTCAACCTTCTCGCTGACCTGGCCTATGCGGTGGTGGACCCTCGGATCCGCTACAGCTAGAGGTGGGGCATGGCGACGGTAACTGCAAAACCTCAGTCTAGAACCTTCTTTGGCCTCTTTTGGCGCCGCTTCCGCCGCCACCGGATGGCCATGGCCAGCCTGGTGGTGATCCTCCTGCTGATCCTCATGGCGATCTTCGCCCCCTGGCTTGCGCCCTACGACCCTACGGCCCAGCCCACGGGGGCGGACGTGGGCCAGTATTACTTCAACCCCCCTTCCCGGGAACACCTCCTGGGTACGGACGACCTGGGCCGGGATGTGCTTTCCCGCATCATCTATGGGTCCAGGATCTCCCTTCTTGTGGGCTTTGCCGTGGCCTTCTCCAGCGTGGTCCTGGGGACGGTCATGGGCACCCTAGCGGGGTACTTTTCCGGGCGGCCCCTGCGCTTTTACCTAGGTCCTTTGCGCCGGGAAAAGGAGGGGTTTTACCCTTGGACCTTCGCGGTGTGGCGGATCCTCTCCTGGTTCCTTTACTACGGGGCGATCTACCTGGCCCTTTCCATCGCCTGGGCCCTGGCGGAAGACGGGATGAGGGCAGGGCGCCTGGGGAGCTACCTGGGCTTTGGCCTGGCCCTGGCCTTGGGGCTCTACGCCGCCTGGTACGGCCTCAAGGGGCAGATCCGCCTGGACCTGGACGTGGCCATTAGCCGCCTCATTGACTTCATGCTCACCATTCCTACCCTGCCCCTGCTCCTTGTCCTCTCGGCCCTCCTCCGCGACCCCGGGGTCAAGGTGGGCCAGTGGGCCCAGGGGGTGTTTGGGGATGCCGCCAGCGTCTTCGTCATCATCGCCATTCTGGTCCTCTTCGGCTGGCTGGGAACGGCGCGGCTGGTGCGGGGGAACATCCTCTCCCTCAGGGAGCAGGACTACGCCACCGCGGCCCAGGCCTTGGGGGCCACGGACCTCCGCATCATGTTCCGCCACCTGGTGCCCAACACCCTGGCCCCCCTGATCGTCCAGGCCACCCTGCAGGTCGGCGGGGCCATCCTCACCGAGGCGGCGCTTTCCTTCCTGGGCTTCGGCATCCAGCCCCCTGTGGCCACCTGGGGCAACATGCTGACGAACGCCCAGGAGTACATCTTCACCGCACCCTGGCTGGCCCTGCCCCCTGGGTTCATGATCTTCGTCACGGTGCTGGCCTTCAACTACCTAGGGGACGGCCTCCGGGATGCCCTTGACCCGCGAAGCCGGCTCTAATAGCACCCCATTTTCAGGGGGTTTAGGGCCTGAGCTTGGCCTCGGGGTAAGCAGCTTCCACAAAGTAGAGGCCGTGGGCCGGGGCGCTGGGGCCGGCCAGGCGGCGGTCCCCGCTCTCCAAGACGGCCCTTAGGCTTTCCGGGGGCCGCTTTCCCAGCCCCACCTCCAGCAGCGTGCCCACCATGCCCCTCACCTGGCCCCGGAGAAAGCTCGTGCCCTTGAAGTAGAACCGCACCTCGAGCCCAGCCTCCCCCTCGGCCTCCTCGAGGCGGGCCTCCAGAAGCTCCCGCACTCCCTGGCGCCCCTCTTCCTTGGCGAAGCCCAGGAAGTTGTGCCGCCCGAGGAGGAGGGGGAGGGCCTCCCGGATGGCGGCGAGGTCTAGGGGCCGCCTTACCCAGAGGGCCCGGTGGCGGAGGAGGGGGGAAGGGTGGGGCCTCACGAGGACTCGGTAGAGGTAGGCCCGCCAGAGGGCGTCCTTACGGGCGTGGAAATCGGGGGCCACCTCCCTTGCGCCCACCACCTTCAGGTCCTCGGGGAGGAGGCGGTTCAGGGCCTCGGGCACCTTCTCCACCGGGATTTTGCCCTCCACGTCCACGTGAAAGGGCATGGCCAGGGCGTGCACCCCGGCGTCGGTGCGCCCCGCAGCCACGGCCTTGGCCAAGGCCCCGATGCCGGGAAGGGCTCCTTCCAGCTCCCCCTGCACGGTGCGCAGGCCTGGTCCCTGCCGCTGGAGCCCGGCGAAGTGGGTGCCGTCGTACTCGGTAAGGAGGAGGAGGCGGCGCACGGGCGCGGGTTAGTCCGTCCCCACGGGGGCCCGGGGGGTAGGCCCTTCCAGGGCCACCCCTTCCCCCACCACCTTAAGCCCCACCCGGTCCCCCGTCCGGTAAGGGGCGGCGGGGCTTTCCTGCACCAAGAGCTCCCGTTCGGGGGCCGAGAGGAGGCGGATCCGGTAGGTGAGGTCGTGCCCCTTGAACTCCCGGGCCACCACCTCCCCCTGGGGGCCTTCCCCGGGAGGCTGAAGCTTCAGGGCCTCGGGGCGGAGGGAGAGGAGGAGGGGCCCGAAGGCGGGCTCGGCCAGGGGTACGGGGCCTAAGCAGGTTTCCGCCCAGCGCCCCTTCCCCTCCCCGGGGAGGAGGTTGGTCCGCCCCAGGAACTGGGCCACAAAGGGGGTTTTGGGCCGGAGGTAGACCTCCTCGGGGGTGCCCACCTGCAGCAGCCTCCCTCCCCGCATGACCCCCAGGCGGTCGGCGAAGGAGAGGGCCTCCTCCTGGTCGTGGGTCACCAGGAGGGCCGTGGTGCCCGCCTCCTTCAGCACCTTGCGCACCTCCTCCCGGGTGGCGGCCCGAAGCCCCGCGTCCAGGCTGGAGAAGGGCTCGTCCAGAAGGACGAGCCTGGGCCCGGGGGCCAGGGCGCGGGCTAGGGCCACCCGCTGCTGCTGTCCTCCGGAGAGCTCCCCCGGCTTCCGGTCCTGGAAAAGGGTCATGCCCACCCTTTCCAGGGCCCTTTTCGCCCGCTCCCAGCGGTCCTCTCCCTTCAGGCCGAAGGCCACATTGCCCAAAGCGGTGAGGTGGGGGAAGAGGGCGTAGTCCTGGAAGACGAAGCCGATGCCGCGCCTTTCCGGGGGCAGGTGGGTGATCTCCCGGCCCTCGAGGAGGACCCGCCCCGCATCCGGGCCCTCCAGCCCGGCGATGACCCGGAGGAGCGTGGTCTTCCCGCACCCCGAGGGCCCGAGGAGGGCCAGGATCTCCCCGGGATAGACCTCGAGGTTGATTCCCTGGAGCACCTCGTGCTTCCCGAAGCGCTTGCGGACCCCCTGGAGTTCTAGAAGCGGCGCTCGCTCCAAAGCAACACCCCCACGAAGGCCGCCGAGAGGAGGGCGATGAGGAGGGCGAAGGGAGCGGCCTCGGCGAACATGGCTTCCTGAGTGTAGCTGAAAACCCGGGTGGCCAGGGTGCTGTAGCCCATGGGGGCGAGGAGGAGGGTGAGGGGGAGCTCCTTGACCGCGCCGATGAAGGCCAAGGCCCCTCCCGCCGCCGCCCCCCGCCAGAGGAGGGGAAGGGTGACCCGGAGGAAGGCTCCGGTGGGGGTTTCCCCCAGGGTGCGGGCTGCCTCCTCCAGCCGCTTCGGCACCTGGTGCAGGGCTCCCCGGATGGGCCCCAGGCTTTCCGCCAGGAAGTGGAAGGCCAGGACCACAAGGAGGAGGGGCAGGCTGCCGTAGAGGAAGGGGAGGCCCTTCAGGCTGAAAAAGACCCAGGCCAGGCCAAAGGCCAGGGGCGGCACGGCGTAGCCCAGGTAGGCAAGGCGTTCCAGGAGGCGGGCGGGGAAGGAGGGGTAGCGCACCGCCAGGTAGGCGATGGGCAGGGCCATGCCCACCGCCAGCGCCGAGGCGGGGCCCGCCGCCAGGGCCGAGTGGAGGAGGGCCTCGAGGAGCCCCTGGAGGTTTTCCCGGGGGAAGCGGCTTGCCAGGTGGAAGAGGGCGTAAAGGGGCAGGACAAGGGCCAGGAGCACGGGCAGGAGGGCGAGGAGGTAGGCCCAAGGGGCCAGGCGGCCCAGGCGCACCAGGCGGGCCCGCCGCCCCGAGCCCTTGCCCGTGCGGGCCAGGGACAGGCGGCGCAGGAGGAGGGCCTCGAGGAGGAGGAGCCCTCCGGTGAGGAGGAGGAGGAAGAGGGCGAGCCAGGCGGCGTAGACCCGGTCAAAGGCAGCGCTGTACTGGAGGTAGATGGCGTAGGAGAAGGTCTCGTAGCGGAGGAGGCTCACGGTGCCAAAGTCCCCCAGGACGTGGAGGCCCACCACCAGGTAGCCCCCGAGGAGGGCGGGGAGGAGCTGGGGGAGGGTGGCCCGGAGGAAGGCCCGGAGGGGCCCCAGGCCCAGGGTGCGGGCGGCCTCCTCCAGGGAGGGGTCCAGGCCGAGGAAGGCCGCCCGGAGGGGCAGGAAGAGGTAGGGGTAGGTGAGGAAGGAGAGGACCAATAGGGCCCCCCCGTACCCCTCGAGGCGGGGCAGGGGCAGAACCCCTCCGGGCCCGGTGGCCGCCAGGAGGACGTAGGCCCCCACGTAGCCGGGGAGGGCGAGAGGGAGGGCGAGGAGGGTGGCGAGGAGGCGCTTGCCCTTGAGGTCCGTGCGGGTGGTGAGGAAGGCCAGGGGAAAGGCCAGGCAGGTGGTGAGGAGGAGGACCCCGAGGAGAAGGGCCAGGGTGTTCCCCAAAAGCTCCAGGTTCTTGGGCCTGAGGAGGATCTCCTTTAGAGCCTGGGGCTCGGCCTCCAAGGCCCGGAGGACCAGGTAGAGGAGGGGCAGGGCCACCCCACCCCCCGTGAGGACGGCGGGGAGGAGGAAGGGCAGAAGCCCAGGGAGGTGGGGCAGCCTCAGGGTCACAGGATGCCGAGCTCGCGAAGGAGCCTCAGGGCCTGGTCCAAGGGGAGCTTCTCAAAGTCCAGCCTGGGACTCTTGGCCAGGGCCTCCTCGAGGGGCAGGAGGTTGGGGTCCGTCACCACCCCCTTCACCAGGGGGTACTCCCCGATGTTGCCCACAAAGTACTGCTGGGCCTTGGGGGAGAGGAGGTAGGTGAGGAAGCGCGTGGCCGCGGCGAGGTTCTTGCCCGTCCGCAGGAGGCCCGCCCCCGTCACCAGGGCCAGGTTGCCCACATCCCCCTCCTTGAAGTGGTGCAGGCCCAGGGCGTACCCCGCCCGGCGGAAGCGCACCACGTAGTAGTGGTTGGTGGAGCCCAGGTCCACCTCGCCCGCCCGGATGGCGTCCAGCATGGCGGGGTTGGAGGCGTAGGCCTTGGGGGCGAGGGCCTTCATCTCCTGAAGCCATTCCCGGGCCTTGGCTTCCCCGTGGAGGGCGATGATCCCGGCCACCATGTCCTGGAAGCTGGAGTAGGTGGGGGTCCAGCCCACCCGCCCTACAAGTCCCCTCTCCCGGGCGAAGCGGGGAAGGTCCAGGAGGCTTTGGGGGAGCTCCTCGGGCTTGAACTTCTGGGGGTTGTAGGCCAGGACCCGGAGGCGCAGGGTCACCGGTACCCAGGACCTGGAGGCGGGCACAAAGGCCTGGGGCAGCTTGAGGAGGCTCTCCCCGAGGGGCCTGAGAAGGCCCCGGGCCGAGGCCTGTCCCAGGGCTCCGGCGGTGTTGGCCCAGAACACGTCCGCAGGGGAGCGGCTCCCCTCTTCCTGCAAGGCGGCGAGGATCTGGGCGTCCGTGCCGTAGCGGACCTGGACGCGGATGCCCGTGTCCCGTTCAAACTGCCGCGCCAAGGGCTCCACCAGGCTTTGGCCGCGGCCGGAGTAGAGGGTAAGGGTCGGTTGCTGGGCCAGGCCCAGGCCTAGGGCTGCCGTGCCGATCAGGATGAGGACCTTTCTTCGCCGCATGGGGACCTCCTTGTGGGGCTTTTGGGCCCCTCCGCCCGGGTACTCTACCCCGGCCGGGCAGAAAAATCAAGTATTCCGGTCGGATTTGCTAAGTTTAGAAGCGAGAATCACTTGCAACCAGGGGAAGACCCCGGTGAGGTCGGCCGGGGGAGGGAGGGGGCTTCCGGTGTAGACCAGGGGCACGGGGTTTCGGGTGTGCCGGGGGTGCCAGGGCTCCTCAGCGTTGCCGTGGTCGGAGGTGAGGCAAAGCTCCCCGCCCTCGGCCAGGAACCCCCGGAGAAACCCCGTAAGCTCGGTGAAGCGCTCGGGCAGGGTTCCGGGCTGACGGTGGGCAGCCAGGTCCAGGGCCCAGTACTCCAGGACCACCAGGTGGAAGCGCCGGGCGAGGTCCGCCGCCCTGGCCCCGGCCCCATAGGGGTCTTCCCAGAAACCGGGGGGCAGGGCCAGGGGGTGGCCTTGGGGGAGGAGGGGGAGGCCGGAAAGCCGGGCGGCCTGGGCGAAGGCGGAGAGGAAAAGCCGTCTTTCGCGGGTGGCCTGCTCCAGGTACTCGTGGCGGTAAGCGTTGGCGTGGAGGACGGAAAGCCCCTGCCTTCGGGCCCAGGCGTAGAGGCTTCTCGCCAATAACGGCCTCAGGCTGGGGCTTGGGAAGGGGCCTTGGTGGCGGCCGAGAAGCCTTGCGGCGTTTTCCCCGGTGAGGAGGGCCGTCTGGCCGGTGCCCGACTGGGGCAGGCCCTCTACCCCCAAGGTGGCGTCCACGGGCTGGGGGTGGAGCTCCAGGAGGAAGGGGAAGAGGTCCTCCAGCGCTCCCCCCAGCCCCAGGCCGTCCACGAAGAGGAAGAGCACCCCTCCATCTTAGGCCGGGACATCTGTCATAGATAGTGTCAGCTAACCTTAGCTTAGGAGGTGAGAGGTTATGGGAAGCTACAACCCTCTGGTCTTCGTCCTGGGCCTGGTCACGGCGGCAGGGGTTTCGGGGGTGGCCTACCTCTTGGCCCTGGCTCGAGGCGCGGAGGAGCGCGCCCTGGGCCAGCGCTACGGCCCTCTCTTCTTCGCCCTCGGGGTCTTTGCCCTAGGCGGTGTGGCCCAGCTCTACTGGACCCAGTGGGCGGGCCGCCCGATGCCCCAGTACACCGAGCTTTTCGGGGTAGCCACGGGGCTTTTCGCCTTCATGATGGTGATGGCGGGCTTTTACCTCTACCGGGGCCTGGGGCTTGAGGCCCTGGCCTGGCCGGCGGCCTTCCTCGGGCTTTTCCTCCTCCAGGGGGCGCGGGCGGCTTGGGACTTTGGCCTCACCCGCAACCCGGCGCTCACCGCCCTCATGTGGGCCACGGCGGGGCTCGCGAGCCTGGGAATCCTGCCCTTCGCCTTTAGCCGCCCCGAGGGGAGGAGGGTCTGGGCTTACCTGGGGGCCCTGGTCCTGGCCCTAATGGCCCTCGCGGCTTTCCTCACGGGCTTTCTTGCCTACTATGGGCACATCGCCGAGGCGGTGAGGCGCTGAGGGGGGCTTCCGAGGGTTGAGGGCTTGGGGAGGATGGGGTAGGCTTCGGGAAGAGAAGGGAGGATCGGCCTTGGCCCGAGAGGTCGCTACCTTGGCAGGCGGCTGTTTCTGGTGCACGGAGGCGGCCTTCAAGCTCCTCAAAGGGGTGTTGGAGGTGGTGCCGGGCTACGCCGGGGGGCACGTGCCCCACCCCACCTACGAGGCGGTGTGCACCGGGACCACGGGCCACCGGGAGGCGGTCCAGGTGGTCTTTGACCCCGAGATTCTCCCGTATGCCGACCTCCTCCGCTACTTCTTCGCCGTCCACGACCCCACCAGCGAGGACCGGCAGGGGCCCGACGTGGGGCCCCAATATAGCCCGGCCATCTTCTACCACTCAGAGGCGCAGAGGCAGGTGGCGGAGGCGGTGATGCGGGAGCTCGCCCCCCTCTACCCGAGGCCCATCGCCACCAAGCTCCTGCCCTTCACCACCTTCTACCCCGCCGAGGACTACCACCGGGACTACTGCGCCCGCCACCCCGAGCCCCCCTACTGCCGCCTCGTCATCGCCCCCAAGCTGGAGAAGGCGAGGAAAGCCTTCACCTTTCTCCTCAAGGGCCCCTAGAGCCTGCCCTTAAGGGCCTCGGGGAAGTGGGGCCCCTTTTCGGCGATGAGCCCCCGGGCCTTCTCTACCCGCTTCCAGGCGTTCCAGCGGCCAGCTCCTGGCCGATGAACCCTCCGCCGATCACGGCGAAGCGCTGTCCCCTTTCCGCCAGGCCCCGGAGGCGGCGGTAGTCCTCCAGGGTGCGGAAGTAGACCACCCCCTCCCCCAGGGGAAGCCGCCTGGGCCGGGCCCCGGTGGCGAGGAGGAGCCGCTCGTAGCGGTAGCGGGTGCCCCTTTCGTCCTCCACCTCCTTGAGGACCGGATCCAGGCGCACCACCCTCCGCCCTAGGTGGAGGTCCACCCCCTCGAGGGTGCGGAAGATGGTCTCCAGGGGCTTCCCTTGCCAGAGCCCCTTGGAGAGGGGCGGACGGTTGTAGGGAGGGTACCTGCTCCGCGCTGAGGAGGCCAATGGCCCCCTTGGGGTCCACCTGGCAGCCGCTCCCGCCATTCCCCCGCCCACGATCAGGTACCTGTACGCGTGCATGGCCTCCTCCTTTGTCTGGCCAAGGCCTCAGAGGGTTTGGCCTCCTCCCCAAGGATCTCCAGGAGGGCCGTGGCGTTGTTGTACCGCGTCTCCTTAGCCCCGAAG
Source organism: Thermus islandicus DSM 21543 (assembly GCF_000421625.1). Taxonomy (NCBI): domain Bacteria; kingdom Thermotogati; phylum Deinococcota; class Deinococci; order Thermales; family Thermaceae; genus Thermus; species Thermus islandicus. The sequence goes on from NZ_ATXJ01000005.1 coordinate 56,853, forward strand.
AGGAGGGTGACCGTCCCCGCCTTTCCCAGGGTCCTAAGCCTTTCCAGATGGGGGTTTCCCCGAAGCTCCTCCCGGTAGCGGCGGAGGAACTCCGGGTACTTCCCGGGGTCGTGGCCGAACCAGCGCCTGAGGCCGTCCGAGGGGGCGAGCTCCTTCGCCCACCAGTCCACCCGCGCCTTTTCCTGGGAAAGCCCCCGGGGCCAAAGCCGGTCCAAAAGGACCCGGAGGCCGTCCTCGGGGGAGGGAGGGTCGTAGACCCGCTTGACCCGGAAGGGCATATCCCACCCCTTCAAAGCCAGTCCGCCTCCGGCAGGACGCACTCCGGGCACTGAGCCTCCACGAACCGGAGCCAGTCCAGAATCTCCTCCGCGTCCCGGACGGGGCCCAGGTGGTAGACCTCGAGGAAGGCGTCCGCCACCAGGGCACCCCCTTCGGGAAGGGCGGGGAGGAGGACCCCTTCCGGGTCCAGAAGGAGGGGGAGGGGGCTGGGCCTTGGCCCCTGGGCCAGGAGGTAGGCCTGGGCCCCCAGGGCCTCGAGCTCCGCCGCCCTCGCCGAAAGAGCTCGGGCCAGGGCCTCGTCCTTGAGGAGGACGAGGGGCCTCCCCTTGAGGTCCGGAAGGTAGACCTTACCCCCCTCCGGGGTTTTGAGGGGGTAGGGGGGGAGGGGCTTGCGCAGGCGGACCACGCCTTACCCTAGGCCGCTTGTCGCCCCGGCGTCAACGGGCAGCCTTACCTTCTCCACCTTGCGGAACCCAACTCAGGAGATGCTAATATGGCTGTATGCGCACCACCCTGGACCTGCCGGACCCTCTGTACCGGCGGCTGAAGCTCCAGGCCGCCAGGGAGGGCAAGACCCTCCGGGAGCTGGTGATCCGCTACCTGGAGGAGGGGCTGAGGCGGGGAGGCTCTCCGGGGCCTCGGCCCCTGCCGCGGGTCCCCGAGGCCGGGCGGCGCATCCCCGTTCGCACCCACGAGGAGCTTTGGGCCCTTCTGGAGGAAGAGGGTGGACCTGCTGGACCTTAACGTCTGGTTCGCCCTCTTGGTGCCCGAGCACCCCTTCCACCCCCGGGCCCGGGCTTACTGGGAGGAGGCTTCCGATCCCTTCCTGGTCCGGGTCACGGCCTTGGGCCTCCTCCGCCTCCTGACGAACGCCAAGGCCATGGGCGGCAGGCCCTTGGGGGTGAGGGAGGCCTGGGAGGTCTATTGGGAGCTGCGCTTGAGCTCGAGGGTTCCTCTTTTGGAAGAGCCCGAGGGCCTGGACGAGGCCCTGGCCGACCTGGTCCGCGGAGGGCTTTCTCCCCGCCTCTGGACGGACGCCTACCTGGCGGCCTTCGCCCTGGCGGGGGGCCACCGCTTGGTGACCTTGGACCAGGACTTTCGGCGCTTTCCCGGGCTCGAGGTCCTTCGCCTTTCCCCTTGACCCCGGTCATGGACCGCGCCCGGCCTGGTGGTGGAGGCAAGGCAGGAGGTTCCCCTCCTGCCCAAGGTGGCCTTCGCCCTGATTCGCCTCGCTTCCCTTCTCGGGGCGCTCTTCACCGGCCTGCACCTGGGCTTGGCCCCCTGGGCCCCAGCGAGGCTTTCGGAAAAGGCCCGCCGCCTACTGGGATGGGTCTAGCGGCCCGTGCTCCGAAAAGGCCCCTCCCGGGGGCTGGGGCGGGGTATGGAGGCCCACCTCCACCCGTAGCCGCACCCTGCCTTCCGGGGGAACCCAGACGGTCAGGGTAAGGGAGCCTTGGCCCGTGAGGAGGTGAAGCCCCTCTGCCAGGGGCCTCGAGTCCACCAGGGCCTCGCCCCATACCTCCACCAAAAGGGTCCACCGGGTGTTGGCCACGAGACGGACCGCATGAGGGCCAGCCCCCAGCTCCAGGACCGAAGCGGCCTCTCCTCTGGCTCCCTCTGGGCGCAGGTAGGCCACCGGGGGGATGCGGATGCTCACCGTGTTGCCCAGGGGGCTCTGGGCGGAGGCCCAAGGGCTTATCAGAAGGAAAACGCCTAGGATCCACGCCCACATGCTCCCCACCTCCTTAGTGGCCAGGAGCGCGTTCGGGGAGCGGGCGCGAGGGTTGAGGAAAAGGACAAGCCCATGCGTCCGGCCGGTTGCGCCACTGGCTCCCCGTGTCCCTTGGCGCCCATCTTGGGATTCACGGTTCCTCGCCTCCGAACGCCCTAAAAACCTTAGGGCCAGGCTGGGCGCCTGGCCGGCAGAGGGGAAAAAAGATCAAACCCTAGCTGCCCTCGGCCGGTTGCGCCACTGGCTCCACCTGCCCCAGGCGCCCAGATTGCAGGGCAAGCTTCCTCGCCTCCGAGGTGCCTTTAGGGGGCTAGCGCCCCCTAGTCTTAGGGTACTCCCGGAGCCGCTCTTTGGGAAGGGGTCTCCCACCCCACCGCGGCGGGGCCCATCCTTCGGGGCCTAGGCCAGCACCGCGACCCCCCGGGCCTTGGCCTGGTACATGCGGGTGTCGGCGGCGGAGAGGAGCTCGTCCGCCGTTTTCCCATCCTCGGGGAAGGTGGCGAGGCCGATGTTGACCCCGAGGCAGAGGCCGTCAAAGCAGAGTTTCCCGATGGCCTCGGCGTAGCGGAAGGCGGCCTTTATAGCCCCTTCCTTCCCGGTGTGGGGAAAGAGGGCGGCGAACTCGTCCCCGCCCCAGCGGAAAATCTTGTCCCCGTTCCGCCTTTCCCCCAGGAGGGCCTCGGCCACCCTCCTTAAGGCGAGGTCCCCCACGGCGTGGCCCAGTCGGTCGTTCAGCTTCTTGAAGCCCGTAAGGTCCAAAACGGCCAGGGAAAGAGGGTAGCCGTAGCGCTCGGCCCGCTTCAGCTCCTCCAGGAAGGTCTGCTCAAAGGCCCTCCGGTTGGGGAGGCCCGTGAGGGGGTCGGTGAGGGCGGCCTCCTCCAGGAGCTTGCGGGTCTGGCTTTCGTGGAGCAGGGTGGCGAGAGGGGCGGCGAAGAAGCGGGCCGCGCGCAGGGAATCCTCGCCGAAGGCCCGGGGGTCGTGGAGGTTGTCCAGGTTCAGGTAGGCCAGGACCTGGCCCTTATGGGGAATGGGGAGGCAGAGGTTGGCCTGGATCTCCGTGGCCCTTCCCGCGGTGTCTATGACCTCGGGGGGGGCGGTCTCGTGGCTGATCTCGGCGATGGGGCGCTCCGTGGCGCTCAGGACCCGGGGCTCGCCCCTCAGGGCCTCCTCCTTGCCCTGGCCGTACCAGAGGAGCTGGGCCTCGAGGCCGAAGGTCACCCCCTTGAGGCCCTCCAGGTCGTACCCCACCGCCGCCCGGAACCGGTAGACGCCCTCCTCCAGCACGAGGAGGCTCCCCGCCTCCGCCCCGGGCACATACCGAACGGCCACCTCCAAGACCTCCGGGTAAAGCGCCTCCAGAGGCTTTTCCAAAAGGTCCAGGAAGAGGCGGTTCACCGCTTGGTGCCGGGCTCTTTCTGTAAGGCGCTCCAGCCCCAGGCTCAGGGTGCGGCAGGCAGAAAGGAGGAGGTCCACCTCCGCCCTGCGCCAAGGGCGCGCTTCCCGCTGGCCCAGGACCAGCACCCTGCGGCTTCTCGGGGCGCCTTGGGAGGGGACGGGCAGGGCGGCGAGGGTACGCCAGTCCAGGGCCTGGAGGGCGGGAACCCCCTGGCTTTCCTCGGGGTAGCGGGCGGTGAAGAGCGGGCTTCCCGTCTCGTAGACCCGCCAGGCGAGGCCCACCCCAAAGGGCAGGCCCTCCGCCAGCACTTGAAGGAGGCTTGCTTCCCGCACGCCGTGGGAGGCGAGGGCCTGCATCCGCGCTCCCCGGGCTTCCCAGAGGGTCCCCGACTCCAGGCCCAAGGAGGTTACGAGAAGGGCGAGGGCTCCCTCCGCCGCCTCCTCCAGGGTATCGGCCCTCGCCAACCCTTCGGCAAGCTCGGCCAGGATCCTGCGCTCCTTGAGGTCCGCCAGGCGGGAAAGCTGGAGGCTGACGGCCTGGGCGAAGCGGGTGAGGCCCTCCACCTCCTCAGGGAGGAAGGGCTTTTGGCGCTCCAGGTTCAGCACCGCCACCGCCTCGCCCCGCTCAAAGAGGGGCAGGGCGAGCTCGGAAAGCGCCTCCTGACCGAGGGGGGCGATGTAGCTCGGCTCCTTGCGCACGTCGGGGATGTGGACGGGCCGCCCCTCCCGGAAGGCCCGGCCCACCACCCCGGTTCCCGGAATCCAGTCCAGGCCCATGGGGGGTTGGCTGGCAAGCCGACGAAAACCGCTCCCCTGGGGCACCCAGACCCCCACGTGCCCGCTTTCCCCTAGGGCAACGAGGCGCTCCGGAAGGCTTTTTAGAAGGGCCTCCCGGTCCTCCGCCTGGGGGAGGGCCTCGAGGGCCGAGGCCAGGAGCCTCTCTAGTCGGGCCAGGCTTTTGGCCCGGCGGTGGGCCCTCCGCAGGCCTTCCCCCACCTGGTGGGCGAGGAGGGCCGAGAGGAGGAGGAGGGCCAGGGCTACCCCGCTGAACTGGGGAAAGAGGGCTAGGGCGCTTGCGGAGAGGGCGCTGGCCAGAAGCCCCCAGGGGAGGCCGTGCACGCTGGCCACCACCGCCACCGCGATCATGAACCAGGGGAGGATGTAGGGGTCGGCGTAGCCCAGGAACCCTAGGAGAAGCCCCACGAGAAAGGAGGCCAGGGCGACGACCGTATAGACCAGGGCCATGTTTGGCCCATGCTAACCCAGGCTTTTCCCGGCGGCTAGGGGGTAGGGGCCAGGGCCAGGTAGGCGAGGGCCCTTTCCGCGGCCCTCCTCCCGGAGCCCACCACCTCGGGGAGGCCCACCCCCGTCAGGTAGTTTCCCGCCAGAAAGAGGCCCGGGGCCTTGAGGAGAGCCATCTCCAGGCGCCCTACCCGCTCCAGGTGGCCCACGCGGTAGCTCGGCATCCCCTCGGGAAAGCGGAAGACGTAGGTGTAGCTGGGGCGCACCTCGAGGCCCAGGAAGCGCCTCAGGTCCTCCAGGGCCAGGCGGGCGAGCGCCGCCTCGGAAAGCCGCGCTTCCTCTCCCGAGAGGTAGGCCCGGACCAGGCTAACGCCCTCCGGGGCCCGGTGGGGCCACTTCCGGTGGGTCCAGGTGAAGCCTCGGACCCGGTACCCCTCGCCCGCCGCGACGAGGAGGCCGTGGCCCTCCAGGGGGAGCTCCTCGGGGAAGGCCAGGCTCACCGTGGCGGCCGGGGCGTGGGGGATGCCCTTGAGGAGGGCGGTGGCCTCGGGGAGGAAGGGCCTTAGGAGGCCCGCCGCCTGGGGGGCCGGGGTGGCCAGGACCACGGCCTCGGCCTCGAGGGTCCCCTTGGGGGTGTGGAGGCGGTAGCGCCCCCTTTGGGGCTCCAGGAAAAGGAGCGGGGTGGCGAGGAGGACCCTCTCCCCCAGGGCCTCCGCCATCCTCTGGGTGAGGGCGGAAAGCCCTTCGGGGAAGGAGAAGAAGAGGCTGCCTCCCTCGCGGCTTCCCCGCTTCCTCCTCTCCCGCATGGCCCCGAGGAGGAGGCTCCGGTGGGTTTGCTCCAGGGCCCAGAGCTGGGGAAAGGCCGCCCGCATGGAGAGCACGTCGGGCTCCCCGCCGTAGATCCCCCCGGCCAGGGGGGCCACCAGGGCGTTATAGACCTCAGGGCCAAGCCGCCTTTCCACAAACTCCCTTAAGGGCTCGTCCTCCTTGCTCCCCCGGGGGAGGAGGAGGTCCAGAAGGGCCCGGAGCTTCCCGGGGAAGGAGAGGAGGGGGGTTTTGGCCAGGGCGCGGAGGTCCCCCGGCACCAGCTGGAGGAGGCCCTCGGGGAGGGGGTGGGCCTTCCCCTTGCGCAGGATGAAGGCGGAGGGCTTTTGGGGCAGGGTGCCTATGGGCTCGAGGCCGAAGGCCTGGGCGAGCTCCAGCACCTCCTTTTTGTAGCGCACGCTGGCGTCAGGGCCGCCCTCCACCAGGAAGCCCCCCTGCCGCAGGGTGCGCACCTTGCCCCCGAGGCGGAGGGTGGCCTCCAGGAGGAGGAAGTCCGCCCCCGCCTCCTTCAGGGCCAAGGCGGCGGAAAGCCCCGCCCACCCCCCACCCACCACGGCTACCTGAGCCACGCCGCCTCCACCAGGTCCTTAAGGACCTGGATGTAGTCCAGATCGGCGTTCAGTCCCCGGGCCCGAAGAAGCCTCAGGCCCACCCGTTCTGCGGTGGCCTGGGCCTCGAGGTCCAGGTCGTAGTAGACCTCGAGGTGGTCGGCGGGGAAGCCCACCGCCTGGACCACCGCCTCCTCAAACCCCTCCTCCTTGAGCTTCCCCAAAAGCTCGTTGATGTCGGGGCCGAGCCAGGGCTCCGGGGTGCGCCCGGCCGACTGGTAGGCCACGTGGTAGCGAGGGAGGGAGAGCTTTTTGGCGATGAGCTCGGCCGTCCTCTCCACCTGCCTTGGGTAGGGGTCCCCCCTTTCCACGGCGGAGAGGGGGATGGAGTGGGCGGTGAAGACGTAGGCGGCCCGCTTGGGATCCCTGAGCCGCCAGATGGCCTCCTCCAGCCTCCTGGCGTAGGCGGCGATGAGGCCGGGATGGGCCTCGTAGCTCTCCACCCAGAGGAACGCTATGGGCTCGGGAAGGGCCTTCAGGGCCGCCTCCACCTTCTCCTGGTACTCGGCCACGCTCCTTAAGGAGTAGTGGGGGGCGGCCACCAGGGCCACGGCCCGCCGCACCCCGTCCTCGTGCATCGCCGCCACCGCCTCCCCGATGGAGGGGTGCCAGTGCTTGGTGCCCACGTAGACCCGCGCCGGGCCTTGGGGGGTGCGGGGGGGGTGGGGGCCCTGGAGGCGCTTGGGGTAGGCGGGGGCCTCGAGGTTCAAAAGGGCCTGGAGCCGGATGGCCTGGGCCAGGGTGATCTCGTTCAGGGGGCTTTTGCCGATGGCCTCGTAGCGCTCGGAAAGCTCCTTAAGGAGTTCCTCCGGGGGCCGCTTACCCCGGCGGATATCCGTGTAGTAGGGCTCTATCTCCTCCGGGGCGTAGGGGGTGCCGTAGGCCATCAAAAGGACGTTCATGCGGAAACCTCCTTCACGAGTTCTACCACGTAGGCCACGTTCTCCGCCGGGGTGCCGGGCAGGATGCCGTGGCCCAGGTTGAAGATGTGCCCAGGGCGGCCGGCGTTTTCCTGGAGGATCCTCAGGACCTCCCGCCGGATCACCTCTTTGGGGGCGAGGAGGACCGCGGGGTCCAGGTTCCCCTGGACCGGGGTCTTCCCCAGCACCTCCCGGGCCCAGGGGAGGGGGGTATGGTGGTCCAGGCCCAGGACATCCCCCCCCGCCCCCTGCATCTCCTGGAGGAACCCCATGGTCCCCACCCCGAAGTGGATCACCGGCACCCCAAGCGGCTTAAGGGCCCGGAAGAGCCCCTCCATGTGGGGCCTCACGTAGCGGCGGTAGTCCGCAGGGGAGAGGGCCCCCACCCAGGAGTCAAAGACCTGGAGGAGGTCGGCCCCCGCCTCCGCCTGGGCCCTCAGGTAGCGGGCCATGGCCTCGGCGAGCCTGGCCATGAGGCGGTGCCAGAGGGCCTCCTCGCGGTACATGAAGGCCTTCACCGTGAGGAAGCGGCGGCTCGGGCCCCCCTCCACCAGGTAGCTCGCCAGGGTGAAGGGGGCCCCGGCGAAGCCGATGAGGGGCACCCTAAGCTCCCGCTTCAGGATCCTTATGGCCTCCAGGACGAAGGGGACGGCCTCCTCGGGCACGAGGGGCCTTAGGGCCTCCACGCCCTTTTCGTCCCGGATGGGCTCGTGGATGACGGGGCCCTTCCCCTCCACCAGGGAGAGGCTTACCCCCATGCCGTAGAGGGGGGTGGTGATGTCGGCGAAGAGGATGGCCGCGTCCACGCCGAGCTCCCGCACGGGCAGGAGGGTGACCTCGGCGCAGACCTCCGGGTTTTCCACGATCTCGGGGAGGGTGTAGCGCTTGCGGATCTCCTGGTAGGCCTTCTGGTAGCGGCCTGCCTGGCGCATGAACCAGACGGGGGGCCTGGGGGTGGGCTCGCCCCGGGCGGCCCTTAGGAGGAGGTCGTTCACGCCCCCCATGGTAGCATGGGGCATGCGCGCCCTTTTCCTCGCCCTCTCCTTGGCCCTTGCCCCCCTCGCCCTGGCCCAGGAGGACCCCGCGGTGGCCCAGGTGGGGGCCGAGACCCTCCGCAAAAGCCAGTTTGAGCTCCGCTTCGGCCTTTTCGCCAAAAGCGCCCTGCGGCAGCTCGGCCTGCCCGACTCGGAGGAGACCCGGGCCCTTCTCGCCCAGTACCGCGCCCCCTACCTAGAGGCCCTGGCGGAGGAGCGGGCGCTTTTGCAGGTGGCGAGGCGGCAGGGGTTCTGGCCCCTGCCCGACCGCGTGCAGGCCCGGGTGGAGGAGCTCAAGGGGGCCATGGGCGAGGAGGCCCTGGAAGCGGCCCTGAAGGAGGCGGGGGTGCCGGACCTCGAGACCTATCGGCTTCTCCTCGCCGAGGCCTTGGCCCTCGAGGCCCTGGAGGGCCACTACCGAAAGCAGCTGAGGGTCGCTCCCGCCGCCCTTAAGGCCCTCTGGCTCCTCTCCCCCGAGTACCGCCACGGGGCCCTCTACTGCGCCCGGCACGTGCTCCTGCCCACCCTGGAGGAGGCCAAGGAGGCCATGGGCCGCCTAGGGAGGGGAGAGGCCTTCCCCGAGGTGGCCCAGGCCCTCTCCCAGGACCCGGGCTCCCGGGAAGCGGGCGGGGCGCTGGGGTGCGCCCCGGAGGGCACCTACACCCCTGCCTTTGAGCGGGCCCTTCTCGCCCTCAAGCCCGGGGAGGTTTCCCCGCCCGTAAAGACCGAATACGGCTTCCACCTCATCCTCTTGGAGCGGGTGCTGCCTCCCGGCCGCTACCCCCTGGAGGAGGTGGCGGAAGACCTCGAGGCCCGGGTGAAGGACCAGGCCTGGGAGCGGCTCGCAAAGAGCCTAATCCGCCGCATTCCCATCCAGCTCTTCCCCGAGCGGCTATAGGGTGAGGAGGAGGGCCTCGTCCCCCTTGGGCCTCTTGGCCAGGAGGAGGGTCTCCCCGGGGGCGTAGATCCCGCTTTGGCCCTCAAAAGGGAGGCCCAGGATCGCCCCGTTCAGCATGGGGTTCAGGAGGAGCCGCAGGTTTTCCCGGCCCGAAAGCCGCTCCCTGGCCGCAGCCAGCCACACCTCCCCTTCCTTCCGCCTGGGGTCTTGGGGCCAGGGCCTTTCCCAGGGGGCGGGGTTGGCGGAGGGCTGGAGGAGGACCTCGGCTCCCAGGGCGTCCAGCCGGGCGAGGTATTTTTCGTGGAATCCGTCCAGGCAGATAAGGATCCCTACCCGTCCCCCCCGGGTCTCCACCAGGTGGGGGCCGAAGCTTCCCCTCTTGAGCCAGCGCTCGGGAGGGGTAAGCTCCATCTTCGGCACCTGGGCCAGAAGGCGGCCCTCGGGGTTAAAGAAGAGGGCCAGGTTCTGGAAGCGGGGCGTACGGGCAAACCTTCCCCGGGCTAACTCCTCCTCGTAGGGAGGGGAGAGGAGGGTGCCCGAAAGGAGGTAGGCGCCAAAGGCCCTCGCGGCCTCGGCCATCACCCGGTGGAAGACCCCGTAGGCCCGCCTCGCCCGCCGCCAGGGGAGGAGGGGGTCTTTGAGGAGGTCCTTCCAGCGAAACTCCCCCTCGAGGTGGAGGAGGAGGGGAAGGCCAAAGAGCTCGGGGAAGGCGGCAAGCCTGGGGGAGGGGGTGCCCTGAAGGGGGGCGAGGAGGGAGAAGACCCGCTCCCGGAAGGCCGCCTCCGTGCGGTAGGCCTGAAGGACCGCCTCTGCCTGCACGGCGAGGAGCGTGCGGAAGGGCACGCTCCCAGTCTACAGGCTTTGAAGGATGATGTAGACGCCCATCCCTACCAGGAAGAGGGCGAACCCCCGCTTTAGGGTCTCGTGGGGGAGCCGCACCGCTATCCTTCCCCCAAAAAAGCTCCCCAGGGTGCCCACCAGGATGAAGAGGCCGGCGTTGGCCCAGTTCACGGAAAGGCCCAAGGCGGGGAGGAGGTGGAGGTACTTGTAGAAGCCGGCGAAGGACTTAAGGGCGATGATGACCAGACTCGTCCCCACCGCCAGGTGCATGGGCAGGCCCCCCAGGAGGACCAGGGCGGGCACGATGAGGAACCCGCCCCCCACCCCTACGAAGCCGGTGAGGGCCCCCACGGCCAGACCGTCCAGGACGATCTTCCAGGGCTTCCGCTTCCCACCCTCTGTGCGCTTCAGGACAGGAGGCCTGGCCATGGAGTAGGCGGCCACCAGCATCACCCCGGCGAAGACCAGGAGCTGGACCTGCCCGGAGACGAGGTGCGAAAGCCAGGCCCCAAGGTAAGTGCCCGCCATGCCCGGAAGGCCGAAGAAGAGGACGTTCCGGAAGTCCACAAGACCCCTTAGGGCAAAGGGGATGGCGCCCAAAAGCGCGATCCCCCCCACGATGAGGAGGCTTTCGGCGATGGCCTGCTTGGGGGGTTCGCCCAGAAGGTAGACCAAGACGGGCACGGTGAGGATAGACCCCCCCGAGCCCAAAAGCCCTAGGGAGAGTCCAATGAGCAACGCGCCGATAAGGGCTAGGGTCATCGCTCCACCGGGAGGCCTGCTCCCATCCAGGCGTAGGTGCCGCCCTCGAGGTTGTAGATCCTGTCCCCGGGGAAGCCCTGTTGCACCAAAAAGTCGGCGGCCACCCCGGAGCGGTTTCCCGAGTTGCACACCAGGAGGATGGGCCGGTCCTGGGGAAGCTCGGAAAGCCTCTGGGGCAAGGTGGAGAGGGGGATGTTCACCGCGCCCGGCACGTGGCCCTCCCCGTACTCCCACGCCTCCCGCACGTCCACCACAAAGGCCTCCTGCAAAAGCCGTGCCGCCTCGTGGGGTCCTACCTCCTTAAAGGGCGTGGCGGTGTAGCCCACCTCCACGGGGGTGGTGTCCACGGGAAGCCCGGCCCGGTACCAGCGCACGATCCCGCCCTCCAGGTTCAAAACGTTTGAGTACCCCTGCCCCGCGAGCCACGCCGCCGCCTGCCACGAGCGGTTCCCCGTGCGGCAGTAGAGGACCACGGGGGTGTCCTTGGGGATCTCCCCGTGGCGGGCCATGAACTCCGAAAGGGGGAGGAGCCTCGCCCCCGGGATCCTGGCCTGGGCGTACTCCTCCACCTCCCGCACGTCAACGAAGGGCACTCCTTGGTCGTAGAGCTTTTTGGCCTCTTCCGGGCTTAGGTCTTTGACCTGGGTCTCGTACATGGCTGGCCTCCTTCCTACGTCTTAGGCCTCCACCAACTCCTCGCCCTTCACCACCGGGAAGCCTGCCTCCTGCCAGGCCCTTATCCCCCCGGTGAGGTTAATGGCGTTCCGGAAGCCTTGGGCGAGGAGAGCGCTGATGGCGGTGCTGGAGCGGTCGCCCCCCAAGCAGTGGACGATGAGGGGGCGGTCCTTGGGAAGCTTGTCCAGGTGGGCCAGGACGCGGCCTGCGTGGAGGTTCAGGGCCCCGGGGATGTGCCCGGCCAGGTACTCGTCCCGCCCCCGGACGTCCAGGATGCGGGCCTCTCCCTTCTCCCAGAGGGTCTTGGCCTCCCGGGCCGTGATCTGGGGGACGGTTTCCAGCTCGCCCTCCGCGTACCCCTCGAGGCCCGGGATGTACCCCACCACCTGGTCCAGCCCGATGCGGAGGAGGGCCCGGGTGAGGTTTTCCACCTGGCTCGGGTGGGCGAGGAGGACGAGGGGGCGGTCATAGGGCAGAAGCCAGCCTGCCCAAGTGGAGAAGTTCTTCCCCGCGGGGATGTTGATGCTCCCTTGGAGGTGGCCTCCGGCGAAGGCGAACTTGTCCCGAGTGTCCACCAGGATGGCCCCTTCCGTGAGCCAGCGCTCAAACTGGCTCTTGGTGAGGCGGCCCGGGTGAGGGATGCCTCCTAGGATGGGCATCCCGTCCCGGTTCAGCCGCTTCATCTCCTTGAAGTAGGTGGGGGCCTCGGGCTGACCCTGAAGGAGGGCTCGCACGAAGCCCTCCTCGTCGTTCCGCTCCAGGTACTCGGCCCACCAGGCGTGGCGGCGCTCGTAGCCCACGGTGGTGGCGGGAAGGGCCCCAAGGGCCTTGCCGCAGGCCGAGCCCGCCCCATGGCCGGGCCAGACTTGGACATGGTCCGGCAGGGTGAGGAACTTCTCCTTAAGGCTCTTAAACATCCGCCTTGCCCCCGGGACCGCCGTGCCCCGGATCCCCGCCGCCTCCTCCAGGAGGTCGGGCCGCCCCACATCCCCCACGAAGACGAAGTCCCCGGTAAGGAAGAGGAGGGGCTCCTCGGTCACCGCCCCGTCCGCCACCAAGAAGGAGAGGTGCTCCGGGGTGTGGCCCGGAGTGTGCACCGCCTTCACCCGGATGTTCCCTACCCGGAACTCGTCCCCGTCCTTAAGGAGGACGTAGGAGAAGCCCTCGAGGCCCTTGTACTTCCAGGTTTCATCCCCCTCGTCGGAGAGGTAGAGGGTAGCCCCTGTGGCCCTGGCCAGTTCCCGGGCCCCCGAGAGGTAGTCGGCGTGGATGTGGGTTTCGGCCACGGCGGTGATGCGGAGGCCCAGGCTCTGGGCGAGCTCCAGGTAGACGTCCACGTCCCGCCTGGGGTCCACCACCAAGGCCTCCCCGGTGGCGGCGCAGCCCAGGAGGTAGCTCATCTGCGCGAGGCCTTCCTCGTAAATCTGACGGAAGATCATGCCTTCACCTCCGGCAAGGGACCTCTGTCCCTCGGGGGCCAGTATACCCATGGGGGGTAATGGTGTCAAGGTGGGGGAACGTGAAAGAGCGCTCTATCCCCGTACGCCTTTGTCTGGTATAGTGAAAGCCTGGAGGTACCCCTACCGGGGTATTCCGGAGGTGAGCATGGCGCTTTTAGGACCGAAGGAGCAAGAGATCGTGCGGGAACGGCTTGCCGACCTCAGCCGGGACGTGGAGATGGTGCTCTTTACCGACTCCTCCACCCTCATCGCCCCGGGCAAGGAGCCCTGCCTGTACTGCAAGGAGACGAAGCAGCTTCTGGAGGAGCTCGTGGGCCTCTCCGAAAAGCTCCACCTGGTGGTCCACGACCTGGCCACCCCGGAAGGAAAGGAGAAGGCCCAGGCGTATAAGGTGGAGGCTGCCCCCACCCTGATCCTCCGGGAGAAGGGTTCGGAGGCCATCAACCTCCGCTACCGGGGGATCCCGGCGGGGTACGAGTTCGCAAGCCTCCTGGAGGACATTGAGATGCTGGGCCGCGACGGCCACGGCCTGCCAGAAAACGTGGTTCAGGAGCTCAACAGTCTCCCGGAAGAGGTGGTCCTCCAGGTCTTTGTCACCCCCACCTGCCCCTACTGCCCGCAGGCGGTGCGCACGGCCCACCGCCTGGCCTACGCTTCCCCTAAGGTGTGGGGCGAGATGATTGAGGCCAACGAGTTCCCTGCCCTTTCTGACCGCTACCACATCCACGGCGTGCCCGACACCGTCATCAACCACGGCAAGGAGCGTATTCTTGGGGCGCAGCCCCTCTCCCAGTTCCTCCAAGCCATCCAAAGGGCTGTGGGGGTGAGGGCCTAGGATGACCCGCCGCGCCCTCCTTGGCCTTCTCGCCCTTCCCTTAGTCCTCGCCGCCTGTGGGCCTAAGGGAAGCTACCAGAACGTGGACCCAGGGGAGCTTTACCGGGCCCTGGAGTCCGGAGCCTGGGTGGTGGACGTGCGCACCCCCCAGGAGTTCGCCCAGGGCCACGTCCCGGGCGCGGTGAACCTGCCCCTTCAGGAGATCGCCGCCTGGGCCGACAGGCTTCCCAAGGACAAGCCCGTGTACCTCTACTGCCACAGCGGCAACCGGAGCCGCCAGGCGGCGGAGTTTCTCAAGAAGAAGGGGTACACCAACCTTTACAACGTGGTGGGGGGTGTCCTGGCCATAGAGCGGGCCGGTTACCCCCTGGTGCGGTAGATGGACGCCTTGCAGGTGGGCCCCCTTGCCATCCCCTGGGTCCGCCTCCAGGTGGCCCTGGCCCTTTTGGTCCTCTGGGGAGCGGCGGAGGTTCTGGCGAGGAGGACGGACCGGAGGCTTGCTAGCTGGGGCCAGAACGCTGTATGGGTAGGCCTTCTTGGGGCGCGGCTTGGCTTTGTGCTGGAAAACGCCTCGGTTTACGCCAAGGACCCCCTCTCGGTCCTCTACGTCTGGCAGGGGGGGTTTGACCCCTGGTGGGGTATCTTGGCAGGGGGAGGCTACACGCTCATGACCTTGCCCAAGCACCTATGGCGGTACGCCCTTCTGGCCGGGGCGGCGGCCCTTTTGGCCGCAGGCCTCCTTATGGGCCGGAGGGGAACGGAAGGAGAAAGGCTTCCCAACCTCGTCCTCCCCGCCCTGGGGGGGGCGGAGGTACGGCTTGGGGACTTCCAGGGGAAGCCCTTGATCCTCAACGCCTGGGCCACCTGGTGCCCGCCCTGCAGGCGGGAGCTCCCCATGATGGCGCGCCTCGCCCGGGAGAACCCGGACGTCCACTTCGTCTTCGTGAGCCAGGGGGAAGGTCCCCTGGCGGTGCGAAACTTCTTGGAGGCGGAGGGCATAGAGGCCCAGTGGGTCCTCCTGGACCCCGAGACCAAGCTCTCCCAGGCCCTGGGGGTGCAGGGCCTCCCCACCACCTTCTTCTTTGACCGGGAAGGCCGCTTGGTGGCCCGGCACCTAGGAGAGCTTTCCGAGGCCCTCCTGCTCGGCTACCTCCGGGCTTTGCGCTAGCCCACGGAGATCACGGTCTCCTTGCCCGCCGCCACCGTCTTCAGGTGCACGGGTCGGCCCCAGAGGCGCCGCAGGTTCTCCAGGACGGCCCGCGTCTTCCTCAGGTCCAGCTCCACCCCTTCATAGAGATGTTGCAGATAGAGCTCGCCCCGGTTGGCGTGGTTGGCGTCCAAAAGCTCCACGATGGGGTAGCCCAGGTTGGTCAGGCGGAAGAGCAGGGCCTGCTTGGCCTCGGCGAAGCGGGGCAAGTCCTCAGGGGCGAGGAGGCGCTGGCGCAGGGCGAACTCGGGGGTGAGGAATTCCTCCAGGAAGGAGATGTCGGTGTGCACGGTACGCACCTGGAAAAGTTTCCTCCTCCCTTCTCCCGCAGGCCTTTCGTAGCGAAGCCTTTCCCCTAAGGGCAGGGCCTCGTACTCGGGGCCGAAGCGGCCTTTATCCCACCGCTCCTCCACCTCCTGGAGGAGGAAGTACCCCAGGCGGTAGGGATTGAAGCCATGGGCGGCGAGGAGGCCCGACTGGAGCTCGGCGAACTCCAGGGCCTCCTCGGGGTTGAGGAGGGGCAGGAGGAGCTTCGTGTGCCAGTAGGTGGCCCAGCCCTCGTTGAGGATCTTGGTGGCTGCCTGCGGGGCGTAGTAGAGGCTCTCCTCCCGGATGATTTCCAGGATGCCCTTCTGCCAGGGGGCCAGGGGGGCGTGCCAGGCCAGGAAGCCCAGGATGTCCCGCGTGGGCTTGGGGGGGAGGGGCCTTGGGCTTGCCCCCTCCTCCGCCTCCTTGGGGGGCTCGGGCGGGGGGTTCACGTAGGGGTCCAGGTAGGGGCGGACAGGGAGGCGCCCTTTGGGCCTCTCCTCCTCCCCCTCCTCCGGCCTCTGGATGTAGGGGGCGTGGGGGTCTATCAGGTTCTCCAGGGAGAGGGCCATGTCCAAAAACTCCTCCACGCTCCTCGCCCCGTGCCGCTCCATGGCCTTTTCCACGTAGGCGGCGTGGTGGGCCATCTCCGAGAGCATGTCCTTGGGGGTGGGCCGGAAGGCCAGGTTGTTCTGGAAGAAGTCGGCGTGGGCGTAGACGTGGGCCATGACGAGCTTTTGGGCGAGGAGGGTGTTGCCCTTGAGGAGGTAGGCGTGCACCGGGCGGGTGTTGACCACGAGCTCGTAGATGCGCCCGAGGCCGTAACGGTACACCTCCCGCTGGCGCAAATACTCGCTCCCCCAGCGCCAGTGGGGGTAGCGGCGGGGAAAGCCCCCGTAGGCCGCCAGCATGGCCATCTCCTCCGGCCCCACTTCCTCAAAGAGCACGGGGGGGAAGGTAAGCCCCTCCGCCAAGGCCCTTTCCTGAAGGCGCTCGGCCCAGTAGCGTAACTCCTTACGCACCTCACCCTCCCAGAAGCCGCCTCAGGGCCAGGGGCAGGTCCTCCCGGCCCCGCACCTCCACCGCCCTAAGCCCTTCCCGCTCCCCGAAGGCCTCCTCCACCTCCAGGAGGAAGCGCCCCTGGCCGTAGGGCCCCTGGACCTGGGCGTAGCCGTAGAGGGCGAGGCCTGGGAGGAGGCGGCCCAGGGCCTCGAGGGCCAAAGGTGTGTCCCCCTGCCAGTTCTCCCCGTCGGAGAAGTGGTAGAGGTAGCGGTTGTAGAAGGCCTCGGGGTAAGCCTTAAGGATCTCCTCCGCCAGGAGGAGGGCGCTGGAGAGCCGGGTTCCGCCCCCCTCCCGGGCCCTGAAGAACTCCTCCTCCGGGACCTCCCAGGCTTCGGCGTCGTGGAGGAGGTAGCGCCTTTCCAGCCTGGGGAAGTGGCGCCGGATCCAGAGGGTGATCCAGAAGGAGAGGGTCTTGACCAGCCCGAGCTCCTCCTCCCGCATGCTCCCGGAGACGTCCAGGGCGAAGAGGACCACCGCCTGAGCGTGGGGCCTAGGCCGGGTCTTCGGGGCCTTGTAGCGCAGGTCCTCCCGCTCGGGAACGAGCCTCGGGTCCTCCTCCCGGTAGTGGCCGGAAAGGAGGCTCCGCTTGAGGCTCTCCTTGAGGGTGCGGCGCACGTGTCGGAGGCCTCGGGGGCCCTTCCTGGCGATGGTGGTGTAGCGGAGGGCCTCCTCCGTCACCTCTCCTTCGCCCTTGGGCCGGAGGTGGGGAAGCCTCAGGGCCTCCCCCACCAGGTCCAAGAACTCCTCCAGCTCCAGCTCGGCCACGGGGATGTGCCCCCCCGGGCCCAGGCCCTCCGACCCCGGCCCTGCCCCCAAGGGGCCTTCCCCCAGGGGCTCGCCGTAGACGATCTTGGGCACCTCCAGCTGGGGGAGGGGAATGGAGACGAGGCGCCCCTCGAGCTGGCCCAGAAGCTCCTCCCGGGTCAGGAACTCCCGGGCCCGTTTCTTCACCTCGCCTCGGACGATCTCCTTAAAGCGCTGGAGATCGCGCTCAATGGGCCTCATTTCTCGCTCCGGGCGAAGATGGAGGCGGCGAACTCCAAGACGCCGCTGGCACAGTGCTCGCAGTAGCCGTAGTCCCGGATGAGCCTGGCCTTGACCACGTCAATCTTGGCCTGGGTCTCGGGGTCCACGGCCCCGGAGACCAGGGCGGAGAGCCTTATGGTGTCCTTCTGGTCCTCAAAGAGCTTGAGCTCCAGGGCCCGGCGCAGGCGGTCGTTGTCCCGGTAGGTGAACTGCCTGCCCTCCAGGGCCAAAGCCCCGATGTAGTTCATGATCTCCCGGCGGAAGTCGTCCTTGCGGGACTCGGGGATTTCTATCCGCTCCTCAATGGAGCGCATGAGCCGCTCGTTGGGGGGCTCGGGAGCCCCAGTGTAGGGGTTCTTCACCTTCTCCCCCAGGACATAGGCCTTCACGTGGTCTATGTAGTTGTGGAAGAGGCGGTGTAGGGCCTCCTCGTCGGCGGCGATGGCCCGCTGCACCTCGTTCTTGACGATCTCGGCGTACTCCGCCTTCACCTCCTGGAGGAGGGCCCGGTAGCGCTCCCGGGTCTTCTCGTCGGAGATGAGGGAGTGGTGCTTGAGGCCTTCCTCCAGCTCGTTCATCACCATGAAGGGGTTGATGCAGGGCTCCTCGCTGGTGACGAGGACGTTACTGATCTTGTCCTGAATGTACCGGGGGCTGATGCCCTCGAGGCCCTCCCGCTTGGCCTCCCCCATGAGCTCCCGCACCGCCTCCTCCGTCCAGCCCGGCAGAAGCCTGCCGTCGTAGAGCTTGAGCTTCTGCATGAGGGTGAGGCCGGCCCGCTTGGGGGGCTCCAGCCGGGTGAGCACAGCCCAGGTGGCGGCCATCTCCAGGGTGTGGGGGGCGATGTGCTTGCCCCGCACCCGGGCGAAGTCGCGCCGGTAGATCCTCACCTCGTCGGAGACCCTAAGGATGTAGGGAACGTCAATCTTGATGGTGCGGTCCCGGAGGGCTTCCATGTACTCGTTGGCCTGGAGCTTGCGGTACTCGGGTTCGTTGGTGTTGTGGCAGACGATGCTCCCCACGCCGCAGACGAAGTTGTGGAGGCCCTCGCAGGCGATGTCGTAGACCCATTCGCCCCCGGCGGGGCGGCGGAAGAGGCGGGGGGTGGGCCGCTTGTGCCGGCCTCCCGGCTTGCCCTCCCCGGAACCATAGCGGATCCGGTAGGCGGGGGCTTTTCCGGGCCTGGGGTAGAAATGGACGCTGTAGTCGTGCCCCAGGAGGCTCAGGAGCACCCCCACCTGGGCGGCCAGCATGGGGGAAAGGGTCTTGAACTCCCCGTACGGCCGCCGGTAGGCCTCGGAGCCCTTTTGTTGCCCTTTTCGCCGGGACCCATCGGCCTTAAGGAGTTCTTCCCAAGCGTGTTCCAGGTAGGGGCGAGGCAGGGCGAAGAGAAAGTCGGGGAGGCGTTTTTGCGCTGCCCCCTTGCCGCAGTGGTGCTCGGCCAAGACCCGGATAACCTCGGCTCCCAGGTAAAGCCGCCAGGCGGAGTCTCGCTCGGAACCGGAGTGGATGTGGCCCTTGGCGTCGGAGATCCGCTCGTAGGCGGCCTTGACCCGCTCCAGCTCCTCCCGGTTGGCCGAGGAGAGGACGATGCCCCCCTTAAGGGCGCTTTCGTGCCCTTCGGTGGCGTACCAGATGAGGACGGTGAGGAGGGCTTTCAGGTCCTCCTCGTCCTGGGGCAGGTGGTAGCGGGCCTTCAGGGCGGTGGCGTGGCGGGGAAGGGCCAGCCGGGCATACCCTGGGGGGATGGGACGGGTGAACCGGCGGGCGGCGAGGGCCAGGGCGGGCTCCTCCTCCACGGCCAAGCCCGGTACACCTTCCGCCACGTCCACCATCCGGGGCGGAGGGACGAGAGGGGTGGGCAGGTGCCTTAGGCCCAGCATCTCCCGCCCCTCCTCGGGGTAGAAGACCCGCCCTTCCCGGTCGTAGAGCGAGTGGTTGGGGGTGGTTTCCACTACCCCCCACTTCTGGGCCGAGGTGAGGAGTTCTCCAGAGAAGGGGTGGCGGTAGAGGCCTAAGACCCTGGTCCAGCGGACCTCCTTGCCTTCGGTGTCGTAGGCCAGCACCTCCAGACCCTCAGGGCCCTCGCCAAAGCGCCCGTAAAGCCCCTCCAGCGTGGTCCAGCCGAGCCTCCCCCGGTGCCGGTAAAGGATGGGGGTCCACCCGGCCACGCTGTGGCCTAGGATGATCTCGTCTATGTCCGTCTGGGCGAACTTCTTGGACTTGATCTTGTGCTCTTGGCTCGCGGTGAGGAGGTCGTAAAGGAAGGCCACGTCCAGCTTGAGGATCTCAATGAACTCCACCAGGCCCCGGTTGGCGATGTTGAGCTCCCCGTCAAAGTTAAAGGCCCGAGGGTCGGAGTCGGAGCCGTAGATGGCCACTTTGCGGTAGTTGATGTCCCCGGTGAGCTCGGTGGAGTCCTGGTTCTTCTCGTCCTTGGGCTGGAAGGTGCCGAGGCCCACGCGGTCCTTCTCCGAGAGCACGAGGCGCCTGACCCCGATCTCCTTTTCCAAGACCGCCGCCAGGTCCCCTCCGTGGCGGCTCAGGGCCTCGCGCATCATGAAGCGGCAGACGGGGCAGAGGTCCCCCTCCACCTCGAGGGGGTAGGGGTATTCGGGGTGGAGGGCCTTCAACTCCTTCAGGAAGGCCTCCCGGATCCCTTGGGGGAGGAGGTGCAGGGGCTCCTCGTGCATGGGGCAGGGGAGGGGGCCCTCCTCCGTTTTCCAGTAGAAGGTGTAAAGCTTCCCCTCCTCGGTGCGGCTGTAGGCCTCGAGGCCCTTCTTGAGGAGCCTCGCGATGGTGCTCTTGGCCGAGCCCACGGGCCCGTGGAGGAGGAGGATGCGGCGCTCGGGGCCTAGGCGGTGGGCCGCTGCCTTTAAGGTGGCCACCAGGCGCATGAGGGGCTTGTCCAGGCCGTAGACCGCGTCCTTACCCCCCTCAAAGGGGTCGTCAAAGAAGGGGTAGTGCAGGAGCTTCTCCCGAAAGAGGGTGTACTCCTCCACCCCATGGGCCAGGATCATGTCGTGGGCCCGCTGAAAGCTGGTCCTTAGGGGCCTCGGGTCCTCCTTGAGGAGGCGCAGGTAGTCGGCGAAGGAACCCTCCCAGCTCAAGGCCCGGTAGGCTTCCAGGTCTTGGCGCTGGCGGATAAACTCCAGCTCGCTCATGGATGCCCTCCCTTCATAGTCCCTTGGATAGGCTTTGGGCCATTTTACCACGGGGTTCGGGGAGAATGTGGCCTGCCTTTCCCTGCCTTGGCCCAAGCCCCGCTTTAGGCCCCGGTAGGGCAGCGCGGCCAAGCCCCAAAAGGGCCTCCTTACCGCGAAACCAACGTGCGGACACTTAGCGCAGGAACCCAAAGCAAAGGGTTTTAGGAACCGTACCAGGCCTGGTAGAAGCCCCGGGCGTTGTGGAGGATGTGGGCCAGGATCCCGGGCAGGAGGCTTCCCGTGAGGAGGTAGGCCAGGCCGAAGAGGAGGCCGGCCGCCCCCGTGTAGAGGGGATAGGCGAAGGCCTTCCGAGGGGCAGGGTGGAGGAGGGCAAAGAGGAGGGCCTGGAGGACCACCGCCCAGGCCCCGAGCTTCAGGAAGAGGAGGGATTGCACCAACCCGCGGAAGAACACCTCCTCCGCCACCCCGGAGAGGAGGGCCAGGAGGAGGAGGGCAGGGGGCCCCGTGCCCGCTTCCCTTAGGGCCCGAAGGAGCTCGCGATGGAGCGCCTCCGCCTCCCGGAAGGAGGTGGGGAAGAGGTGCTGGAACAGGGCCTCGAGGCCCCCCAAGGCCACGAGGAGGCCCAGGGCCAGGAGGGGGTCCCGCACGGGGTGCCCCGCCCCCAGGGGTAGGCCCAGGAGGAGCGCCCCCGAGGTCCCCACAAGGAGAAGGCCCCCCTGCAGGAGGAGAAGGAGGCGCCAGGGGCGGGGCACTACTCCGGTCCTAAGGAGAAGCCTTGGTCCAGGAGCCGCCTGGGGTAGGCGCGGAAGGCCAGGAGGGTCTCCGTGCGCTCCACCCCCTCCAGGGCCAGGATGCCCTGGGTTACGGCGTCGTCCAGCTCCTCGAGGTCCTTGAGCCGGAGGAGGGCCACCAGGTCGTAGGGCCCGGTCACGGAGTAGACCTCGGCCACCTGGGGAAGCTCGGCGATGGCCTCCCCTAGGGCCTGGATCGCCCGCCCCTGGGCGCGGATAAGGACGAAGGCCGTGATCACCCCTCCATGATAAGGGCGGGGGGTGGCCGCCGCGGTATCCTGGTGGCGGCCATGCGGCGCGTGGAGCTCTTCACCGATGGGGCCTGCCTGGGCAACCCCGGCCCTGGGGGGTGGGCGGCCCTTCTCCGCTTCAACGCCCACGAAAAGCTCCTCTCCGGGGGGGAGGCCTGCACCACCAACAACCGCATGGAGCTCACCGCCGCCATCCAGGGCCTCAAGGCCCTCAAGGAGCCCTGCGAGGTGGACCTCTACACCGACAGCCAGTACCTGAGGAAGGCCTTCACGGAGGGGTGGCTTTCCCGGTGGCGGCAGCATCGCTGGAGGACGGCGGACGGCAGCCCAGTGAAGAACCGGGACCTCTGGGAGGCGCTCCTTACCGCCATGGCGCCCCACCGGGTGCGCCTCCACTTCGTGGAGGGGCACGCCGGCCACCCGGAGAACGAGCGGGTGGACCGGGAGGCCAGGCGCCAGGCCCGGGCCCAGCCCAGGGTGCCCTGCCCGCCGCCCCAGGTTTCCACGCTTTTCCACGGATAGGCAGAAAAGCGTTACAATTGGGCCATGCTGGAAACCGCCTTGCGTCCCGAGGACCGGGAAAGCCCCACCTTTAAGGCCAACAAGGACGCCTGGGTGGCCCTGGTACGGGACTTTCGGGAGAGCCTGGAGAAGGTCCGCCAGGGAGGGGGCCCGAAGGCCATAGAGCGCCAGCACAAGAAAGGCCGGCTCACCGCAAGGGAGCGGATCCAAAAGCTCATTGACCCCGGGACGGAGTTCTACGAGCTCATGGCCTTCGCGGGGTGGGGGATGTACGAGGAGTGGGGCGGAGCCCCAGCCGGGGGGGTGGTGGCGGGGATCGGCCGGATCGCAGGCCGGGACTGGATGGTCATCGCCAACGACGCCACGGTCAAGGCGGGGGCCTTCTTCCCCATCACCGCCAAGAAGGTGATCCGGGCCCAGACCATCGCCCTGGAGAACCGCATCCCCACGGTCTACCTGGTGGACTCCGCCGGGGTCTTCCTCCCCCTTCAGGACGAGGTCTTTCCCGACCAGGACGACTTCGGCCGCATCTTCTACCTGAACGCCCGCCTCTCGGCCCTGGGGGTCCCCCAGATCTCCGCCATCATGGGGAACTGCGTGGCCGGGGGGGCCTACCTCCCGGTGATGACCGACGTCCTCATCATGACGGAGGGAAGCGGCCTCTATCTGGCGGGCCCCGCCCTGGTGAAGGCGGCCATCGGCCAGGAGGTCTCCTCGGAGGAGCTCGGGGGGGCCAGGATGCACTACGAGGTCTCGGGTACGGTGGACTTCTACGAGCCCGACGACGAGTCGGCCCTGAAGCGCATCCGGGAGCTCGCCGCCCTCTACCCGCCCCCCCGCCTCGCTCCCTGGGCCGAGGACCGCAAGGCGCCAAGAGAGCCCCTCTACCCCCTGGAGGACCTGTACGGCCTGGTCTCCCCGGACGGAAGCCGCCCCTACGACCTTCGGGAGGTCATCGCCCGGATCGCCGACGGCTCGGAGTTTCTGGAGTACAAGGGGGGGTACGGGGAGACCCTGGTTACGGGCTTTGCCCGGATCGGAGGCTTTCCCGTGGGCATTGTGGGCAACCAGCGCCTCATCCTGAAGAAAAAGGGGCGGATTGAGGTGGGGGGGGTCATCTACGCCGAGGCGGCGGACAAGGCGGCCCGGTTCATCCTCGAGGTCAACCAGATGGGGATCCCCCTCCTCTTCCTCCAGGACGTCACGGGCTTCATGGTGGGGAAGGAGTCGGAGCAGGCGGGGATCATAAGGCGGGGGGCGAAGCTCGTCAACGCCGTTTCCAACTCGGTGGTGCCCCGGATCACCCTGATCCTCGGGGGGTCCTTCGGGGCGGGGAACTACGCCCTTTCGGGCAAGGCCTACGCTCCCCGCTTCCTCTTCGCCTGGCCCAGCGCCAAGTACGCCGTGATGGGCGGGGCCCAGGCGGCGAAGACCCTTCTAGAGCTTGAGGTGGAGAAGCTCAGGCGGGAGGGGAAGGAGCCCTCGGACGAGGAGCTACGGGAGCTTTACGAGCGGATCAAGGGCCGCTACGAGGAGACCCTGGACTCCCGGTACGCCGCCGCCAGGCTTTGGGTGGACGCCGTCATCTTCCCCCACGAGACGCGGAAGTGGCTCATCCGGGCCCTCGAGGCCTGCGCTCTGAACCCCGAGCGGGAGCCCTTCCGGGTGGGGGTCTTCCAGGTGTAGGAGGGCGAGGTGGCCGAAGCCAAGTGGGTGGAGTGTCCTAGGGACGCGTGGCAGGGCTTTTCCCGCTTCATCCCCACGGGGGAAAAGGTGGCCTTCCTAAAAGGACTCCTGGAGGCAGGCTTCCGCCACCTGGACCTCACGAGCTTTGTCTCCCCCAAGTGGGTGCCCCAGATGGAAGACGCCGAGGAGGTGCTTAAGCCCCTCCCGCCCCCGGAAGGGCGCACCTATCTGGCCATCGTGGCCAACGAACGGGGCCTGGAAAGGGCCCTGGCCGCCCCCAATCTGACCCACGTGGGCTACCCCTTCTCCCTCTCCGAGACCTTCCAGCGCAAGAACACGAACCGCTCCATGGAGGAGTCCTGGCCCCTGGTGGAGGCCATGGTGGAAAGGACCCGGGGGAGGCTCGGCCTCGTGGTCTACCTCTCCATGGCCTTCGGCAACCCCTACGGGGACCCCTGGAGCGTGGAGGGGGTCCTCGAGGCCATCGCCCGGCTTAAAGCCCTCGGCGTGAGGGAGATCGCCCTCGCCGACACCTACGGGGTGGCGGACGCAAGGCGCATCCTTGAGGTCCTGAAGGCCGCGGTGGCCGGCTTTGGCCCCGAGGGCCTGGGGGCCCACCTCCACGCCAGGCCTGAAGGGGCCCTAAAGAAGGTGGAGGCGGTGCTGGAGGCGGGGATCACCTGGCTGGAGGGAGCCCTGGCCGGGGTGGGGGGGTGCCCCTTCGCCGGGGACGAGCTGGTGGGCAACCTCCCCACCGAGGTGGTCCTCCCGTACCTGGAAAAGAAGGGCCTCGCCACCGGGGTGAACCTAAGCCGCCTCCCCCAGCTCGCGGAGGAGGCGGCGCGGCTTAGGGCCCTTTATGGCTAAGTGTCCGCACGTGGAGCCCGCCACATGGGATGGCCAGAAAGGAAGCCCTTTTGGGGCTTGGCCGCGGTGGGATACTTAGGCCGCCTGCTTGAGGTAGATCCCGGGGTCGGTGGGGTTGGCGATGGCGTTCACCCGCCTGAGCACCTCCTCCGTGGGGTAGCCCAGGAGGGCGGTGAGCTCCCCCGGGGAGACCACGGCCTCGTAGAACCTCCGGGCCCCCCGCTCCAGGAGAAGGGCCACCAGCTCCGAAAGCGCCTCCTCCCCGCCGGGGAAGGCGGGGCCGAAGGCGTCGGGGGTGAGGAGGTCCTTTCTTTGGGTGTGGACGAGAAGGGCGTAGCGGGCCTGGTCCCTCCTGTCCTGCCAGTCGGTGATGAGGTAGACCTTGGCCTCGGGAAGGCGAATGCCCCTCAGGGCCTCCTTCAGGGCCTCGAGGGTGGCCTTGGGGGCGCTTCGCAAGCCCACGCGCTCCATGCCCCCATCATACCGGGGCAGGGCCCCGTCCCGAAGTGGGGCTAGAGGAGCTTCCGGGCGTAGATGACCTGCCCCGCGTGGTGCTGGGCGTGCTCCACCAGGTGGTGGAGGACGTGGGCCCGGGGGGCCTCCACCCCCTGGCTTCCCACGAGGACGGGCTTCCCCAGGTCCTCCTCCTTTAGCTCCCGGAGGGCGGGAAGGAGGGCCTCCCAGGCCTCGCGGAAGCGGGCCACCACCACCTCCTTGGGCTCGGGCTCGCCCTGTAGCTCCCACTCCCGCCCCTTCCTCGCCCAGTCGGGGAGGCGGAGGGGGAGGGCGTAGGCGCCGAGGCGCAGGGAGCTTCCCGTGATGTGGCGCACCAGCCCCCCGATGGGGTTGGCTCCCCCCTTGGGCCGCCACCAGAAGGCCTCCTCCTCGAGGTCAAAGGCCCACCTTTCCAGGTGCAGGGCCACCTCCTTCAGGCCCTGGATCCAGGCCGAAACCGCCGGGGGCACCCCCGGCACCAGGGGTTCCAGAAAGGGCGCGGGCATACCCCCATGCTACCCCAACCCCTAGACTGGGTAGGGATGGAAGGCCTGCTCCTTTTCTTCCTGGCCCTTCTCCCCGTCCCCTTCCTCCTTCGGCGAAGGTCCGCCAGGGCCTGCCCTGCCTGCGGTCTCCCCCTGGCCTTGGCGGCGCAGGTGGCCCGTTACCGGC
Organism: Thermus islandicus DSM 21543; assembly: GCF_000421625.1. Lineage (NCBI taxonomy): Bacteria > Thermotogati > Deinococcota > Deinococci > Thermales > Thermaceae > Thermus > Thermus islandicus. The sequence continues at coordinate 82,410 of NZ_ATXJ01000005.1, forward strand.
GCTTCTGCCCCCACGTGGCCGCGCGCGCCTGCCCCTTTGACCCCAGGCGGGGAGTGTACCGCCAGCGCCGATGAGGGTGGAGGAAGCCTACCAGGCCTTTGACCGGGACCTCGCCGATTACCTGGAGGGGAAGGGGCTCTGGCCCTCCTGCCGCGCGGGTTGCTTCGCCTGCTGCTTCGGCTGGGTCAGCCTAAGCCGCCTCGAGGCGGAAGCCCTCCTTCCCCACCTTGGCGAGGCCCAAAGGGCGCGCCTCCTGGAGGAGGGCCCGAGGCGGCTCGCCCTCCTCTGCCAAGGCAAGGACGACCCCCTCTTCCCAAGCCGCTACTTCCAGACCCGCACCCCCTGCCCCCTCCTGGAGGGGGGGCTCTGCGGGGTCTACGCCCAGAGGCCCCTCGCCTGCCGGGGCCTCCTCACCGTGGGCGACCCCGCCCTCTGCCTTCCCGAAGCCAAGGCTCCCAAGGGGCACTTTCTCCCCGTGCCCTGGCGCATGGCCCGCCTGCGGATGGAGTCCCTGTGGGAGGAGGAGCGGGCCCGCTACGGCTTCCTCCTCCTCGGGGAACTTGCGGGCCTCCTCTACCTCCTCCTCCAGGGCCTTCCTGAAGGGCGGGAGGCGGTGGAGGGGAGGCTTAGGGCCCTGGGGGTCCTGGGGGGGAGGTGGGGGTACCAGGTGGTGTGAAAAAGGCGGCCCCAGGGCCGCCTCCTGGCGGAGGGGGCGGGATTCGAACCCGCGAGACCCCTTGCGGGGCCTACCGGTTTTCGAGACCGGCCCGTTCAACCGCTCCGGCACCCCTCCCTGAGCCGGGCGAAGAAATCCCTTAAGAGCTTAGCACATTCCCTCTCCCCCAGGCCACCCCGCATCCCCCTTCCCTCCCCATAGCGGGTGAGGGCTCCCTCCTTGAGGTTCTCCGTTCCGTAGACCACCTCCACCCCGGCCTCGAGGAGGGCGTGGTGGCACATGCGGCAGGGCTCGAGGGTGACGTAGACCCTTGCCCCCCGGGCTTCCCTGCCCACCTCCCTGAGGAGGAGCATCTCCGCATGGGCCGTAGGGTCCCCCGTGGCCTCCACAAGGTTGTGGGCGGCGTGGACCTCCCCTCCCCGCACCAGGACGGCCCCCACGGGCACCTCCCCCTCGGCGGAGGCCCTCCTGGCCTGGTCCAGGGCAAGGGCCATGAGGTGGGCCTCCTCAGGGGGCGGGAAGAGCCCCAGGACCTCCTCCACCCTCTTCCCCTCTCCCCGCACGGGCCAGAGGGGCCTGAGCTCCTTGGGCACCCCCTGCTCCGCCAGGAACTCCACGAGCCGCTTGCGGCCAAAGGGCATGGCCAGGTAGTCCCCGGGTCCGGCCCTGCGGTAGCCCTCGGGGAGGGGCACCTCGGGGCGTGGAGGGATGAGGAAAAGCGTGCCCAGGAAACGCCGGGCCACGTGCCCCTCCGGGAGGGCCAGTGCCCTGCCCTTCAGGGCCTCCTCCAGAAGGGCCACAAGCCTTGCCTCGGGGCGGAGGTCCAGGGTCTCCAAAAGCCGCCTGAGGGCCCGGCGGCGCACGGCCTCGGGGGCGTGGAGGAGGGGGGCTACCCGGTAGGCGGGGACGAAGAAACGGGGGTCGGGGAGGAGACGGGCTTGGGCTTCCCGCTCCAGGTGGGTGTCCTCCTCCTCCCGTACCCCCGCGAAGCGGGCGAGGGCTTCCCGGGCCCGGGGAAACCGCGTGAGGAGGAGGGGAAAGACCTTTAGCCGCAGGTAGTTGCGGTCGGGGGTGGGGTCCTGGTTCGTGGGGTCCTCCCGCCAGGCCTCCCCCAGGGCCACGAGGTAGGCCCTGAGCGCTTCCCGGGAAAAGGGGAGGAGGGGGCGGACCACGAGCCCCTCCTTCTCCCGGATGCCGAGGCCCCGGGCCGTGCCCTGGAGGAGCTTGAGGAGGACGGTCTCGGCCTGGTCGTCCAGGGTGTGGGCGGTGAGGATGGCCCTCGCCCCCGCCTCCCGGGCCACCCGGTGGAGAAAGGCGTAGCGCACCGCCCGGGCCACGGCCTCCAGGTTCTCCCCCCGCTCCCTGGCGATCCTCCCCACCTCCACCCGCTCGGCGTAGAAGGGAAAGCCGAGCCTTTCCGAAAGGGCCCGCACGAAGGCCAGATCCTCGGGGCTTTCGGGGCGGAGGCCGTGGTCCAGGTGGGCCACCACCGCCCTCCGCCCGGCCCGCCGCACCAGGTGGGCCAGGGCCACCGAGTCCCCGCCCCCCGAGACCGCCAGGACCAAGGGGTCTTTAGGGGCAAGCCGCTCCAGGCGTTCCCTAAAGGCCGCCTCCAGGAGGGCCACCTCCCCCTCGTCCACGCCCTTACTATAGGGGCTTGCGGGCCACGGGCCCCCCGTGGAAGGGCAGGGTCCTGGGGTGGGGGAGGCAAAGGCTAGGCCCCGGGCACCCCCGGGGCCTTCTGGTGGGCGCGAGTGGACTTGAACCACCGACCCCTACCGTGTCAAGGTAGTGCTCTGGCCACCTGAGCTACGCGCCCGCCCTCTGGAGGCGCCGGCCGGATTCGAACCGGCGAATGGAGGTTTTGCAGACCTCTGCCTTACCCCTTGGCTACGGCGCCAAGCCGCTTGGTATCGTAGCACGCGCTGAGAAACCCTGTCAAGGAAGCTTGTCGGCGAGGGTCGGGCTTGGGTAAAACCTTGGGCGACCATGCTCGCCTGGAGCGAGGTTTTGGCCTACCACCGCACCCGCAAGGGGATCGGGAAGCAGAGCCTCCTGGTGGACCGGGGGGAGTCGGGCTACCGGAACCGCTTCCTACCGGACGGGCGGATCCTCTACATGGGGGAGGGGAGGCGGGGCCACCAGGAGCCTCGAGGGGGGAACCTGCGGCTCCTTTTGGCCCATAAGGAGGGCCGGCCCCTCAGGGTCTTCCTGCGGGAGGCCCCGGGAAGGTGGCGGGACCTGGGGCCCTACCGGGTGGAGGCGTGGCGCTACGCCCTTTGGGAAGAGGAGGGGCGGTACGTGTACTGGTTCACCCTTGCGCCCGGTGGATCCGGAGGAGCCCCTTGAGGGTCAGGTCCTCGTCCACCACGTCAAAGGAGGGGCAGATGGGCCTTAGGGTCTCGGCGAAGCCGCCCGTGGCGATGACCAGGGCCTCCCCCGCCTCCTCCTTGAAGCGCCGGACCATCCCCTCCACCAGGGCGGCGTAGCCCAGGACCAGCCCCGAGCGGAGGGCCTCGAGGGTGTTCTTGCCCACAGCGGCCCGTGGGGGCACCAGGTCAATTCGGGGCAGCTTGGCCGTGCGGGCGGCCAGGGCGTCGGCGGCCGTCTGGGGGCCGATGGTGATGGCCCCGCCCAAGTAGCGGTTCGGGGCTTCCACCAGGTCAAAGGTGGTGGCGGTGCCGAAGTCCACCACGATGTAGCGGCCCGTGGGGCTTTCGTAGGCCAGGGCGCCCACGGCGTTCACCAGGCGGTCCGCCCCCGCCTCCTTGGGGTTTTCCAGGGCCACCTCGAGCCCCGTGGCCGCCGCGTCCACGATGCGCGCCTCCACCCCAAAGAGCCGGGCTATGGCCCGCCTCATCTCCTGCTCCACGGGGGGCACCACGCTGGCGAGGAGGGCCGCCTTGGGGGGGGGAAGGCCTTCTAAGGCGAAGAGGTGGTTCAGGAGGACCCGGTACTCGCTCTCCATGCGCATCCGGTCGGTGTGGATGCGGAAGCGGGCCACGAGCCTTTCCCCCGCAAAGACCCCCAGGGCCGTGGAGGTGTTGCCGATGTCCACCGCAAGGAGCATGCCCCTAGACCTCCTCCGGCGCCGAAGGCCCTTCCTCCCAGGGCTCGAGGACCACCCGGACGGCGATCTCGGCGTTGAGGCTCGCCGCTACCGAGCAGTACTTGGTATGGGAGAGGTGGACGGCCCTTTCCAGGGCCTCCAGCGTGACCCCCGGCCCCGAGGCGATATGGGTCACGGTGATGTGGGTGTACCGCCGGGGGTGGTTCTCCGCCCGCACCCCCTCCACCTCCACCCGGTAGCGGGCGAGGGGCTGGCGCTTCTTCTCCATGATGTCCACCACATCATAGGCGGTGCAGGCCCCCAGGGCCATGAGGAGGAGCTCCATGGGCCTCGGGCCCGTGGCGGGCTGGTCCCCGTCGATCATCACCTTGTCCCCCGCTTCGTTCACCCCCAAAAAGCGGTGCCCCACGATCCGGTGGACCACGACCTTCTTCGTCATGAGCCGGATTTTACCAAGCTTTCACCTAGGCCGCTAGAATGGGCGTAGATGCGCAGGCTCTTAGGGTTGGCCTGGCTATGGAGTCTCGCCCTGGCCTTTCCCCGCGTGGGCGTGCACGAGGGCTTTACCCGGCTCGTCTTTGATCTGCCCTCGGCCCAGGTGGTCTACCGCCTGGACCAGGAGGGGGACCTCCTCACCCTGGTCTTTTCCGGCCCCAAGGTAGCTTCGTTGATCGCCGAGGCCCAGGACCTGGTGGTGAACTCCCCCGAGGTGGCCTCGGTCCAGGTGGTGCCGGAGAAGGAGAGGGTGCGGGTCCTGGTCCGCCTGAAGGGGGCCGTGGAGGTCAAGGCCCAGCGCTACCCGGATCCCGACCGTCTGGTGGTGGACCTCAGCCTCAAGGTAGCTTCGCTGACCAAGGCGCCCCCCCCGCCCAAGACCCCGGAGGCCCCCCCCAAGGGCCGCCCGCCCAAGCCCCCAAGGCCCGTGGTCCTCCTGGACCCCGGGCACGGAGGGGTGGACCCGGGGATGGTGGGGTACGTGGTGGAGAAGGAGGTGGTCCTGGACCTGGCCCTCCGCCTCAAGCGCCTCCTGGAGGGGGAGGGGATAGGGGTGCGCCTCACCCGGGACCGGGACATGCACCTCTCCCCGGACAAGCGCACGGACCTCTCCCGGCGGGCCGCCCTCGCCGACAGCTCCCAGGTGAACCTCTTCGTCTCCATCCACGTGAACGCCTCCCCCACCCGCACCGCCCAGGGGGTAGAGGTCTTCTACTTCGGCCGGAGCCAGGACCCCAGGGTCCTCGCCCAGGTGATCTGGGAAAACGGGGGAGGGGAGGTGGGCCGGCGCCTCACCGAGGAGGCCAAGACCGTAGCGGAAAGGATCCTCACCGACATCGTGGCCCAGGCCAACCAGCGCTTCAGCCAGCGCCTGGCCGAGACCCTCGGGCGGCGCCTCTCCCAGGCCACGGGGAGCCCCTTCCGGGGGAGCTTTCCCGGTGACCTCTTCGTCCTCCGCTACGCCAAGGTGCCCGCGGTCCTGGTGGAGGTGGGCTTCGGCGACCACCCGGCGGAGGGGCGCCGCCTGGCCGACCCCGCCTACCGGGAAAAGGTAGCCCAGGGCCTCTTTTCCGGCATCCTCACCTTCCTCGCCAACGGGGCCTATGCCCGTTAGCGGCCCTAGGTCGGCGAAGCTACCTAGAAGGGAAGGGCCTTGAGGGCCTCTTCGGCGTTCGCGAAGCGTTCCTCGGGGCGTTTGGCCAGGAGGCGCTCCAGGTAGCGGGCCACCCTCTCCTCCAGTTGGGGGATGGGGGGGATGGCCCCCTCGAGGTGCCCCAGGAGGACCTCCTCCGGCTCCCCCACGAAGGGGTGCTCCCCGGAAAGGATCCAGTAGAGGATGATCCCGGCGGCGTACACGTCCGCTTCCGGGCCCGGGCTCTTCCCGAGCACCTGCTCGGGGGCCAAATAGGGCAGGGTGCCCACCCGGAGGGGTTTGGGGAAGGCCTCGAGGGCCGGCCCCGAGAGGTCAAAGTCCACGAGGCGGGCCTCGTCGGTGCCGGCCACGATGATGTTCTCCGGCTTCACGTCCCGGTGGACCAGGCCCTGGGCGTGCATGTGGGCCAGGGCCATCAGGAGCTGGCGGAAGACGAGGAGGGCCTGCCTCCTCTCGGGGCGGCGGGCCATCCAGCGGCCCATCTCCTCCCCCGGGGCGTAGGCCAAGAGCAAGGCGGGGCCCTCCTCCAGGTCCAGGCGCGCCAGCACGGGGTTGAGGTTGGGGTGGGAAAGCCTTTCCCCCACCCAGAACTCCCGGTCCCGACGGGCCTCGGCCCCGGGGGGAAAGACCTTCAAGGCGTAGGGGGCCCCGAAGCGGTCAAAGGCCAGGTAGACGGAGGCCAAGGCCCCCCGGCCGAGGAGGCGCACGACCCGGTAGCGATCCAGGAGGACCCTTCCCGCCAGGCTCACCGCCTCCACTATACCCGCCCCTCACCCCTTTCACAGGGAAGCCGTTAGGATTTTCCCGTGCGCGGGCTGGCGCTCTCCGGAGGCGGGGCCAGGGGACTGGCCCACATCGGGGCTCTGGAGGCCTTTTTGGAGGCTGGGCTGGACTTCCAGGTGGTGGCGGGCACCAGCATGGGGGCCATCGTGGGGGCGCTCTTCGCCGCGGGGAAGACCCCTAAGGAGATGCGGGAGATCGTCCGGAAGACCCCGTGGCTTGGGCTTTTGGGGTTTTCCCCCCGGGAAGGGATCTTCTCCCGCAGGAAGCTAAGGGAGTTCCTGGCGGAGCACCTGCCCCCGAGCTTTGCCCAGCTGGAGCGGCCCCTGGCGGTGACCGCGGTGGACGTGATCTCGGGGCGGCTCGTCTTCCTCACCCAGGGGGATCTGCCCAGCGCCGTCCTGGCCTCCGCCGCCTACCCTGGCCTTCTCGCCCCGGTGGAGCGGGAGGGCCGGCTCCTCTTTGACGGGGGGGTGTTGGACAACCTGCCGGTGGACGCGGCCCGCTTCCTGGGGGCCACGGAGGTCTATGCGGTGGACGTGACCCCGGAGCGGCACCTAAAGACGCCTCCCAGAGGCCTCCTTTCCCTGGCCCGGCGGGCGGTGGACCTGATGCAGCTCCACCTCACCTCCCTGCGCCTCACCCTTTACGCCCCCGAGGTGTACGTGCGCCCGGTTCTCCCGGGGGTGGGCGTGGAAGACTTTCGCCGCGCCGAGGAGATCATAGAGGCTGGCCGTCAGGCGGCGAGGCAGGCTTTTGAGGGTAGAGTAGGAGGGGTATGAAGGCGTTTTGGGACTACCTTTTCAAGGATTGGTTTCGCCAGGTGGGGGAGGCCCTCCTGGTGGCCTTCCTGGTCACCACCTTCGGCTTCACCACCGTGGGGGTGGTGGGGCAGAGCATGTACCCCACCCTGAGGAACGGGGAGCGGGTCCTGGTGCCCAAGTGGGAAACCTGGCTGGTGCGCTTTGGCCTCAAGGAGTGGCGGCGGGGGGAGATCGCCATCCTGAAGCCCCCGGAGGGCACCCCCTTCGCCACCGCCCGCTTTCCCGTCTTGGGGTTTTCCTTCCGGGCCTTCTTCATCAAGCGCATCGTGGCCGTGCCCGGGGACGAGGTCTACGTGGAGCGGGGCGTGGTCCACGTGAACGGGGTGCCCCTCCAGGAGACCCACATCACCGCCCACCTCACCCCCTGGCCCGACTCCTTCCCCGGGGTCTGCTACAAGGAGGGGCGCATGACCCGGATCATCACCCAGCAGGGGGACTTCCCGGTGGACCTGCTTCCCGCCTACCTCAGGCCCCTTAAGGAGATGCTCCTTCCCCCCTCCAAGGAGGTCCTGGAGCGGAGCCGCCTCGAGGAGGCCTGCGAGGTGGGCCGCCTCAAGCTGAAGAAGGGCTACTACTTCGTCATGGGGGATAACCGCACCCTAGGGGGCTCCGAGGACTCCCGCACCTTCGGCCCCGTACCCGAGGAGGCCATCGCCGGCCGGGCCAGCTTCGTCTGGTGGCCCGTCTTCGTACGGGACGAAGGGGGGCTCCGCCTCAACCTGCGCCGGCTCTCCCCGCCCGAGGCCTACCAGCTCAGGTGAGCACGGCCACCACCAGCCTCCCAGGCCCGTGGACCCCCTTCACCATCACCTGGCCTATGTCGGCGCTCTTGGAGGGGCCGGAGTGGAGGCCGAGGGCGGCGGGGAGGGCTTTGAGGTCCTCGTCTACCGCCAGGGCCTCGAGGAGGGTGCCGTACACCCTCCCCGCCTCCACGAAGACCAGGTGGGTGGGGGGGAGGAGCTGGGCCCGCCTCCCGTCCTCGCTGGAGAGGGCCACGCTCCCCGTCTCCGCCACGGCGAAGAGGGCGTAGGAGAGGCCTAAGGGAGCCTCCTCGGGGGGAAGCTCGGGAAGGGGGGGCCTGAGGTCTTCGGGAAGGGTCTTCCCCATGGCGGCCCCGGGAAGCCCCTGGGCGAGGCTCAGGGCAAAGGCTTTGGCCTCTTCCCGGGAAAGCCTTTTGGCCTCGGCCCCGTTTTCCTGAAGGCGCCGGAGGAGGAGGTCCACGGGGTCCTCGGCAAGGGGGGTATGGGGGTGCGGGGGGAGGAGGGCCTTGGGCCTGCCCTCCAGGGCGCGTCGCAGGCGGGCGAGGATGCGGGCCTTAGGGTCCACCTTCGGCCTCCTTCAGCTCCTTCCAGAGCTCGTGGAAGGGCCTGGGGCTGGGGGTTAGGGGGCCCCTCCCCTCGGTCCAGGCCCGAAGGAGGGGGAGGAGGTCCTGGGGGAGAGGGAGGCCCCTCAAGGCCTTGGAGAAGAGGCGGTAGAGGGTGGGGCTTTCCATCACCTGGCGGAAGGCCTTCATGGCCGTCCCTTCCCAGGCGGGGGTGAGGCCCTCGGCCACCGCCCGGTGCCGCCAGGTGAGGAGGAGCCTGGGGATGGGGATCTTCACCGGGCAGGCCTCGAGGCAGGCCCCGCAGAGGGTGGAGGCGTAGGGGAGGGGGTAGGCCTCCTCCAGGGAGAGGAGGCCGGGGTCCAGGACGGCCCCGATGGGCCCCGAGTAGACGTAGCCGTAGGGGTGCCCGCCGGTCTGGCGGTAGACGGGGCAGGCGTTGAGGCAGGCCCCGCAGCGGAGGCACCTCAAGGTCTCCCAGGCCTCGGGATCGGCGAGGAGGGCGGTGCGCCCGTGGTCCACCAGGACCACGTGGACCTCCTCGGGGCCCTCCTCCCCCTCCCTGGCCGGGCCCTGGATCAGGGAGACGAAGGTGGAAAGGCGCTGCCCTGTGGCCGCCCGGGCGGTGAGGGGGAGGAAGAGGGCGAGGTCCGAGAGGCGGGGGAGGAGCTTCTCCAGCCCCACGAAGGCCACGTGGACCTTGGGGAGGCTGGTGGAGAGCCTGATGTTTCCCTCGTTCTCCATAAGGACGAGCGTGCCCGTCTCCGCCACCAGGAAGTTGGCCCCGCTTAGGCCAAGCTCGGCGGTGAGGAAGGCTTCCCGGAGGGTTTGGCGCGCCACCTGGGCCAAGGCCTCGGGGGGAGCGTCCAAAGGGGTGCCGAAGCGCTGGTGGAAGAGCTTTTGGATTTCCTCCAGGGAGAGGTGGATGGCGGGGCCCACGATGTGGCTCGGGGGCTCCCCCAGGAGCTGGACCAGGTACTCCCCGAGGTCCGTCTCGTACACCTCCACCCCCAGGGCCTGCAAAAGGGGGTTCACGGCGAGCTCCTCGGTGAGCATGCTCTTGGCCTTCACCGCCCGCCTTACCCCGTGCCTTTGGACGATCTCCCTGAGGACCCGGTGGGCGTCCTCGAGGGTCTCGGCCCAGTGCACCCGGACCCCGTTTTCCCTAAGCCGCTTTTCCGCAAGTTCCAGGTAGTGGTCCAGGTGGCTTAGGACGTGGTCCTTCACCGCTTTGGCCCGTTCCCGCCACTCCTCAATGGGGACCTCCCCGTAGGCCCGGAGGCGGCTCCTTTCAAAGTGGAGCGTGGCCCCGGTGACCGCCTCCCGCACCCCGGGCTTTTCCCGGATGAGCCTTGCCGCCTCCTGGGGGTACAGCTTCGCCCTAGCCCGCATAGGCCTCCCAAAGCAGGGTGGCGAGGGGGGCCACCTTGAGGTTCTTCCCCTTCCTCTTTAGGCGCCCCGTGAGGTGGAGGAGGCAGCCCGCGTCGGTGGAGGTGAGGACCTCGGCCTCGGGTAAGGTGGCGAGCTTCCGGTCCGCCATGGCCAAGGAGACCTCGGGGAGCTTCACCGAGAAGAGCCCCCCGAAGCCGCAGCACTCCTCCGAAGCCTCCCAGGGGAGGACTTCCGCACCGGCGCCCTGGAGGAGCAAAAGGGGCTCCTCCCGCACCCCAAGCTCCCTTAGGGCGTGGCAGCCGTGGTGGTAGGCCACCTTCCTCCCCTTAAGGCCCTCCCCGAGCCGCTTCACTCCCAGGACCCGCACCAGGAACTGCGAAAGCTCGTAGGTGCGCTCGGCGAGGGCCAGGGCCTCCCGGTGGCCGGGGAGGAGCTCGGGGTAGTGGTTTTTCACCATGCTGGCGCAGCTTCCCGAGGGGAGGACCACGTACTCCGCCTCGGCGAAGACCCGTAGGGTGCGCCTCGCCAGGGGTACCGCCTCGCCCCAGTGCCCGGCGTTGAAGGCGGGCTGGCCACAGCAGGTCTGGCCCTCGGGGAAGTCCACCTGCACGCCCAGGGCCCTCAAGAGCCGCACCGCGGCCACCCCGGCCTCGGCGTAGAACTGGTCGGCCAAACAGGTGACGAAGAGGGCGACCCGCATGGGTTCCCCTACCCGGACAGGCCCCGCACCAGGGCCTCCGCCTCCCGGAGGAGGGCCTGCACCAGCTCCTCGGAGGTGGCCTCGGCGTAGATCCGCAGGAGGGGCTCTGTGCCCGAGGGCCGAAAGAGGATCCAGGCCCCCTCGTAGATCCACTTGACCCCGTCCAGGTCCTGAAGGCCCTTGGGGGTCAGGCCTGCCAGGGGGCGGGGCTCCCGTAGCTTCTCCAGAAGGCCTTCCGTGGGGATCTCCAGGTCCAGGCGCTCGTAGGCGTGGGTGAGGCCGGTGAGGGCCTCAATCTCCCGGAACTGGGTGGCGAGGTCCTTCCCCGTGCGGGCCACGCTCTCCAGGAGCAGGAGGGCGTTGAGGATCCCGTCCCGTTCGGGCAGGTGCCCCTTCACCCCGATCCCGCCCGACTCCTCCCCCCCGATGAGCACGTCCTCCCTCAGGAAGGCCTCCGTGATCCACTTGAAGCCCACGGGGGTGGTCTTCACCGGAAGCCCCAGCCGCTCCGCGAGGCGGTCCACAATCCAGGAGACGGCGAAGTTCTTCACTACCCCCCCGGAGAGCCCCTTGGCGTGGAGGTGGCGGAGGAGGACGGCGAAGACCTGGTGGGGGTTGAAGAAACGGCCCCCGGGCAAAACGGCGGCGATGCGGTCGGCGTCCCCGTCCGTGACCACGGCGAAGGTGGGCGCCTCCTCGGGGCCCATGACCGCAAGGAGGGTCTTGAGGTTCTTCGGCAGGGGCTCGGGGTTCACCCCGTAGAAGAGGGGGTGGGGGACGTTGTGGAGCTCCCGCACCTCCAGGTCAAGCCCCGCGTGGCGCAGGAAGGCGGAGAGGTGGCTATCCCCCGCTCCCCCCATGGCGTCGTGGTAGAGGACGCCGGGGAAGCGGGAGAGGGCCTTTAGGTCCAAAAGCCCCTTCAAGTGCTCGTAGTAGGCGGTGCGCACCTCGAGGGGCTCGGCCCTTCCCCGGGCCTCCGAGGGGGCTTCGGGGAGGAGGGCCTCCACCTCCTTCACCTCCTCGGGAAGGGCGCTTCCCCCGTAGGGCCCCTTGAGCTTCACCCCCAGGTACTGGGGGGGGTTATGGCTTGCGGTGAGCATGAGGCCCCCGTCCGCCCCCACTTGGCGGACGGCGAAGGAGAGCATGGGGGTGGGGTGGGGGTCCTGGAGGAGGTAGGCCTTAAGCCCGAGGCCCGCCAGGACCCCTGCCGCCTCCTCGGCGAAGGCCCGGGCCTGGAAGCGGGTATCGTACCCCACCACCACCGTCCTTCCCCCTTTGGCCAGGAGGTAGCGCCCGTAAGCGGTGGCTACCCGGGCGAGGTTGAAGAAGGTGAAGTCCCGGGCGATCACCCCTCGCCAGCCGTCGGTGCCAAAGCGGATGTCCATACCCTTCAAGTTTACGGCTTTCGGACCTCGAGGCTTGGGCCATACCCTTTGCTTTGGGTTCCTGCCTAGAGGCCCTTTTGGGGTACTTAAAAACCTCGCGGGGACGTTCTACCGGGGCCCGCATGGGGTGTCAGTCCTCCTCCAATAGGGGGAGCCGCACCCGGAAAACGGTCCTTCCGGGGGCGCTTTCCGCTTCAATCTCCCCCCCGTGGGCCCGGGCGATGGCCTGGGCCACGGCCAGGCCCAGGCCCGTCCCTCCGCCCGGCCCCTGGCGGAAGCGCTGGAAGAGGTGGGGGAGGAGGTCCTCGGGGATGCCGGGGCCTTGGTCCTCCACCTCCAGGAGGGCCCAGGAGGCTTCCCGCCGCACCCGCACCCGCACCCCCTCTTTTCCCGCCGCCCGGACGGCGTTGGCGATGAGGTTGCGGAGCATCTGCAGGAGGCGGTCGGGGTCGCCCAGGACCTCGGCCTCCTCTCCCTGGAAGGCCACGCCCTGCTCCCTCGAGGCCTCCTCCCCCAGGGCCTTCAGGTCCAGGATGTGGGGGTTGAGGGCGAAGCCCACCTCCCCCCGGGCCAGGTCCAGGAGGTCCTCCACCAGGCGGCGCATCCTTTCGGCGGTGGCCCGGGCCACGGCCAGGCCCTCCCGGTCCTCGGGGTTCCGCCTCAGGCGGTCCAGGTGGCCGAGGAGCACGGTGAGCGGGGTGCGGAGCTCGTGGCTCACCTCGGCGAGGAAGGCCCTTTCCCGCTCCTTGGCCTCCTTCAGGGCGGCGAGGAGGGCGTTCACCGCCTCCACCATCCGGCCGAACTCGTCCTTGGGGAGGGTGAGGGGCACGGGTTCCAGCCGCTTTGGGCTTCGTTGGGCGATCTCCCGGGCCGCCACCTCCAGGGGCCTTGTGGCCAGGTGGGCGGTGAGGTAGACCAGGACCACCCCGAGGGGGAAGAGCAGGAAGAAGGCCTCCAGAAGGGCCCGTCTCAGGGCGCCGAGGGCGGTTTCAATGGGGGCGGTGTCCGCGGTGAGGGCGAGAAGCCCCAGGGGGGTGCGGACCAGGGCCGCGGCGAACCCCCGCCGCCAGAGGACCCGGGGCGCCCTTCCCGCCCCCTTCAGGACCTCCCCCTCGAGGCGGTGGTCCTCCCGGGTGAGGACCAGGGGCCTTCCGTCCTCCGCATAGAGGTGCAGGTAAACCCCTCCCGTGGTAAGGAGGAGGCCTGCCCGGCCCTTCTCGTAGGCCTCCGCCGCCCTCTTGGCGTCCTGGAGGAGGGTGGCCTCGAGGTGGCCCCGCAGCGCCCCCTCCACCCCCCGTCCCGCCAGGTACAAGGCCCCCCCCAGGAAGAGGGACCAGAGAAGGCTGAAGGCGAGGAAGAGCCGGCCCCGGAAGGAAAGGGGCACCTAGCCCTCCTCGCCCCGTCCCGGCCGGAGGGCGTACCCCAGCCCGCGCACCGTGCGCAGGTAGCCGTAGGCTCCCGCCTCCCGGAGCTTGGCCCGGAGGTTGGCCACGTGCACGTCCAGCACGTTGGACTCCCTGCCCAGAGGGCGGCCCCAGACCCTTTCCTCAATCTCCAGCCGGGGAAAGACCCGGCCGGGGCGGCTCATGAGGAGCTGCAGGAGGTCAAACTCCTTGGGGGAGAGGCGCACCTCCTGCCCCCGGAAGAAGACCTGGCGCCTTTTGGGGTAAAGCTCCAGCTCCCCCACGGCGAACACCTCGCTTCCCTCCCGGTGCCTGAGCTGCACCTGGATCCGGGCGAGGAGCTCGGCGGGGTGGAAGGGCTTCACCAGGTAGTCGTCTGCCCCTCCGGAAAGGAGGGAGACCTTGCGGTCTACCGCGTCCTGTGCGGTGAGGACCAGGATGGGGGTGTCGTCCGTGGCGCGGATCCTCCGCGCCACCTCGGCCCCGTCCAGGTCGGGCAGGCCCAGGTCCAGCACCACCAGGTCGGGCTTTTTCTCCCGGTGGCGGATGAGGCCCTCCATGCCGTTCTTGGCCCACTCCACCTGGAAGCCCGCTTCCTTGAGCTCCAGCTCCAGGAGGCGGGCCACCTCGCGGTCGTCCTCTATGAGAAGGATGCGCTTCACCTGGCCTCCCAAAGGCTGCGGAAGAGAAGCCTGTACACCTCCTTCAGGACCTGCCCGAGGGGATAGCGGGCCTGGGAACCCTCCAGGCCCTCCACTAAGAGCCAGACCTCTCCCCGCTCCAGCCGGCCGGGGTAGCTTTGCACCTGTCCATTGGGCAGAACGAGGACCAGCCGCACGGGGCTGCCCTCCTCGGGCCTCAGGGGAGGGGAGAGGGGGAGGAGGCGGCCCTCCTCCACCCGCCAGGCGGCGTAGAGGACCCGCAGGTTCGGGGAGAAGAGCCGGAGCTCCGTGCCCGGAAGGAGGCTCGGCCCCAGGATGGGGGGTAGGCCCGCGGCCCGCCCGCCCGGCCAGAGGAGGCCGAGCCCGAGGAGGAGGTAAGCGAGCGCCCTCGGCATCTCGTCCCATTGTAGCCGCCCCGGTCCGGGCGGGGTGGGACCGGGGTAAAGGCCCCTTTAGCCTGGGACTAGCCGCGGCTTTGCGCCAGCGCCTTGAGTCCCTCGAGGTTCTTGAGGAGGATCTTGCCGTAGCCCGAGCGGATGTACCCCTCCCGGACGAGCTCCCCGATGACCTTGGTCACCGTCTCCCTGACGCTCCCCACCGCAGCGGCCAGCTCGTCGTGGGTGGCGTGGAGGACCAGCTTCCCCTCCTCCTCCCGGGCGAGGGGGGTTTCCGCAAGCTCCAGGAGGGCGGCGGCCATCCGGTTCTTGAGGCGCTGGGTGGCCAGGCGCTCAATCCTGCGGTAGGCCTCGGAGAGGGCCTGGGCCAGGTGCTGGGCCAGGGCCCTCAGCTCCTCGGGGGCGAGCTCCCTGGGCAGGGCCTCGAGGACCACCTCCGTCACCGCCTCGGCGAAGTAGCCCCGCTCCTGGCCGAAAAGCGCCTCTTCCCCGAAGAAGCCCCCGGGGCGGACCAGGCGCAGGGTGAGGGCGTTGCCCTCCTCGTCCACGGCCTCGAGGCGCACCAGGCCCTCGAGGACCCGGTAGACCCGGTCCCTGGGCCCCGGGGTCCCGGGGTAGAGGATGACCTCGCCGGGCCTGAAGCTTACGGTTTCGCGGGCCTGGGTCATGGCGACCTCCTTGTCCCCAGGCTAGCACGCCCCGGGGGATTTTGTAAACCGCCAGGTTGCAAAAATCTGTGCCCGGCTACCCTTTGCCCAGGGGGCGCTTCCGGGCCACGGGGAGAAGCCGTTCTAAGGAGACCTCCTCCCCTGCCTTTCTGCCTCGGAAAGCTCCAACCTCGCCCAGAAAAGGGCCATCTCCCAGACCGCCTTCAGCCTCTCCTCCAGGGGCAGGGCCTGCCCCTCCGCCCGGTCGTCCGGCTGGGCGCTCAGGGGGAACCTTCGGGCCACGGGGCGGATCCGCCTCATTCCAGCTCCTCGAGGTCCCGGAGGTCCACGGGGCGGCCAAAGGCCCGCTTCAGGGCCTTGAAGTCCTCCGGGTGTACCACGTCCACCTCCCGCTCCAGGGCCCGGGCGAAGGCCGCGTCAAAGGGAGGGGTGTCCAGGATCACCAGGGCGATCCGGTTGGGGGTGTAGCCAAGCTGGACCACCCCCGGGGGGGAAAGGTCCTCCCCGCCGAAGAAGGCGCGGATGGCGGCGAGGACCCTCTCGGCCCTCCTGGGCGTCCACCCAGAGGTCCAGGTCCTGGGGGAAGCGGGGCCTTCCCAGGAAGGCCAGGGCGCACCAGAAACCGGGCCCCCGCCCCGTGGAGCGCCCGGAGGAAGTCCAGCATGTCCGGGCTCATCCGGCGTTTTCCCTAAGCCATTCCAGGTACTCCCGGTTCCCCTCGGCGATGGGCAGGGCTACGATCTCGGGCACGGTGTAGGGGTGGAGGGCCTTGACCCTTTCCTTGAGCCTGGGGAAGGCGTGGGTGGTGGTCTTGACCAGGAGGAGGAGCTCCCGGTCCTCCACCACCTCCCCCTGCCAGCGGTAAATGGAGGTGAGGCCGGGGAGGAGGTTCACGCAGGCGGCCAAGCGCTCCTCCACCAGGGCCCGGGCGATGGTCCTCCCCACCTCCTCGCTGGGCACCGTGATGAGGACCACCTCTTCCATCTATTCCTCCTCCACCACGAAGGCGCTCGCGATCTCGTCGTCCTCAGGAAGGTGCATCACCTTGACCCCGGCGGTGGCCCGGGAGTACTGGCGGATCGCCGCCACGGGGGTGCGGAGGGCGAGGCCCTTTTTGGAGAGCACCAGGAGGTCCTCCCCGCCCCGGACCTTGAGGAGGGCGGCGAGCCGCCCCACCTTGGGGGAGACCGCGTAGGTGATGACCCCCATGCCCCCGCGCCCCTGAAGGGGGTACTCGGAAAGGGGGGTGCGCTTGCCGTAGCCCCGGGTGCTCACGGAGAGAAGGTCCACCACCTCCCCGGGCTTCACCGTGACCAGGGAGACCACCCGGTCCAGGGGCCTCTTGAAGCGGATGCCCGTCACCCCCTGGCTGTCCCGCCCCGTGGCCCGCACCTCCTCCAGGGGGAAGCGGATGGCCTGGCCCTCCGCCGTGGCCAGGATGGCCTCGTCCTCGAGGTCGGAGAGGGCCACCCCCACCAGGCGGTCCCCCTCCTGCAGCTTCAGGGCGATGAGGCCCGCCTGCCCCAGGTTCTGGTACTCCTTTAGGGCCGTGCGCTTGATGAGGCCCCGCTCGGTGGCGAAGACCAGGTAGCCCTCGCCCTCGAGGCCCCGCACGGCGAGGAGGGCGGCCACCTCCTCCTCCTCGGCGAGGGGGAGGAGGCTTTTCACGTGGGTCCCCCGGGCCTGGCGGCCCATCTCGGGGAGCTCGTAGACCTTGAGGCGGTAGACCCGGCCGCGGTTGGTGAAGAGGAGGAGGTCGTCGTGGGCGCTGGCCACGAAGACGTGGGTGGCCTCGTCCTCCTCCTTGGTCTTCCCTGCCATGAGCCCCTTCCCCCCCCGGCCTTGGGCCCGGTAGGCCTCCAGGGGGAGGCGCTTCAAGAACCCCTGGGCGGTCAGGGTGATCACCATGGGCTCGTCCTCAATGAGGTCCTCGGGGCTGAAGCTCTCCTCAAACTCGGCGATGAGGGTGCGCCGTTCGTCCCCGTAGCGTTCCTTGACCCGGAGGAGGTCCCGCTTCACCTCCTGCCAGAGGCGGGTTTCGTCCGCGAGGATGGCCTTGAGCCGGGCGATCTCCTCCATGAGCTCGCGGTACTCCTCCAGGAGCTTCTGCCGCTCCAGGGCCACCAGGCGCTGGAGGCGCATGTCCAGGATGGCCTGGGCCTGGGCCTCGGAGAGGCCAAAGCGCTCCATGAGGCCCCTCCGCGCTTTTGCCGCGTCCTCCGAGGCCCGGATCAGGGCGATGACCTCGTCAATGTGGTCCAGGGCGATAAGGAGCCCTTCCAGGATGTGGGCCCTTTCCTCCGCCTTCTTGAGGTCAAAGAGGCTCTTGCGCCTTAGGACCTCCTTCCGGTGGTCCAGGTAGTGGCGCATGAGGGCGAGGAGGGAGAGGACCTTGGGCTCCCCGTCCACGATGGCCAAAAGGTTCACCGTGAAAGAGGTCTGGAGGGCGGTGTGCTTGTAGAGCTGGTTCAGGACCACCTGGGGGTTTGCCCCCCGCTTGAGCTCTATGGCGATGCGGAGGCCCTGCCGGTCGGACTCGTCCCGGAGGGCCACGATATCCTCCACCTTCTTGGCCTTGACCAGGGCGGCGATCTGGGCGATGAGGCCCGCCTTGTTAACCTGGTAGGGGATCTCCGTGACCACCAGCACGGGCCTCTGTCCCTTCTCCTCAATGCGCACCTTGGCCCGCACCTTCAGGCTTCCCCGGCCCGTGGCGTAGGCCTCATGGATGCCCCTTTTGGAGAGCTTCCCCCCGGTGGGGAAGTCGGGGCCGGGGAGGTGGCGCATGACCTCCTCGAGGGTGATGGCGGGGTTGTCAATCATGGCCACCAGGGCGTCCACTACCTCGGAGAGGTTGTGGGGCGGGAGGCTCGTGGCCATGCCCACGGCGATGCCGCTCGCCCCGTTCACCAGGAGGTTGGGGATGGCGGCGGGCAGGACCTCGGGCTCTTTCAGGGAGCCATCGTAGTTGGGGCGGAAGTCCACCGTCTCCTTGTCAATGTCCAAGAGCATCTCCGCCCCCATGGGGGAGAGCCTGGCCTCGGTGTAGCGCTGGGCGGCGGGAGGGTCGCCGTCAATGGAGCCGAAGTTCCCCTGGCCGTCCACGAGGGGGTAGCGCAGGTTCCAGGGCTGGGCGAGGCGCGCCAGGGCGTCGTAGATGGCGGCGTCCCCGTGGGGGTGGTACTTGCCCATGACCTCGCCCACGATCTTGGCGCTCTTCACGTGCTTGCGGCCCGGCAAGACCCCCTCCTGGTAGGCCCCGAAGAGGATGCGCCTCTGGACCGGCTTAAGCCCGTCCCGGACATCGGGCAGGGCCCGGTCCACGATGACGGACATGGCGTAGTTGATGAAGCTCTGCTTGAGTTCCTCGGTGATCTCTACGGGCAGTACCTGGGCCATAGCGCTCCTAGAAGGCGATTAGACGCCGCTTCTCATTATAGCACGGGCCCTGGAGGCAGGGTATTTTGCGGATGGTTCTAGAAAATTGGGGTGGCCTCGAGGGCCTCCTGGTAGGCTTCCTCCGGCACCTTCTCCCCCCAGTAGGCCGTTCTTCCCTCCCTGGAGGGCCAGGTGGACGAGGAAGCGGTCGGGAAACGCCCCGTGCCAGTGCTCTTCCCCCGGGGCGAAGACCACCACGTCCCCGGGGAGGAGGAGCCGGGCCCACCCTCCCCGGCTCTGCGCCAGACCCACCCCCTCCGTCACGTACAGGACCTGGCCCTTGGGGTGGGCGTGCCAGGCGGTGCGGGCGCCGGGGGCGAAGCGCACCAGAAGCAGGCTTTCCCCCTCGGGCCTGGCCGCAAGGAGCACCGCTCCCGAGAACCACTCCGGAGATCCCCTCTCCGTGGACCGCAGGCGGCGGACCTCCATGCCTACCCCCCCACCTCAAGGGACTCCGCCAGGTAGACCAGGGCCAGCTTGTAGGAAAGGGGCCCGAAGCCCGAGACCACGCCCCGGCAGGCGGGCGCGGTCACGGAGTGGCGGCGGAACGGCTCCCGGGCGTGGAGGTTGGTGAGGTGCACCTCCACCACGGGGAGGGGCTGGGCCCTAATGGCGTCCAGGAGGGCGTAGGAGTAGTGGGTGAGGGCCCCGGGGTTTAGGACGATGGCCAAAAACCCCTCTTTCTCCGCCTGCTGCACCCACTCAATGAGCTGGCCCTCGTAGTTGGTCTGGCGGAAGACCACCCCAAGGCCCAGCTCTGCTCCCCAGGCCTCGCACAGGGCCTCCAGCTCCTCTAGGGTCGTCCTCCCGTAAAGCTCCGGCTCGCGCCGTCCCAGGAGGTTGAGGTTGGGGCCGTTCAGGATCAGGACCATAGGGGCTCCTTTCCCTACCATTATCCCCCAAGGGCTGGACTTTTTTCAGGGGCTCGGGTTGACAGGGGGAGGGCGGTTTGTATACAAAGTTGGTATACCGAAGGGGGCGTTGTGGTCGCTTCGCAGACGGAGGAGGCCTACCGCGAACTACGGAGCCGCATCCTAGCCTTGAGGCTTCGGCCTGGGGAGTCCTTGAGCGAGCGGCGGCTGGAAGGGCTGCTCGGGGTGTCCCGCACCCCCATCCGCGCCGCGCTAGAGCGCCTGGCTCAGGAAGGGTTGGTGCGCCGCGAGGGGAGGGGCTACCGGGTGGCCCCCTTGGATCTGGACGAGCTGGCGGAGGCCTTCCGGCTCCGGGCGGTCCTCGAGGCCACGGCGGTGCGCTGGGCCGCGGCCCGCCGCCTCCAAGAGGCCCCGGAGGCCCAGGCCCTGCTGAAGCGCGTGGAGGAGGCGGTAGACCTCGAGGCTGAGCTCGCCCTGGCCACGGAGTTCCACCTGGCCTTGGCCCGGCTTGCGGAAAACCGCTTCCTGGTGGAGGCCCTTTCCCGCCTCCTTCCCCAGATCTACCGGGCCCGCTTCGTGGAGGCCCTTTCCCCCGAAGGCCGGGCCCAGGCCTACCGGGAACACCAGCGCATCCTGGAGCTTGTCCTCCAGGGCGAGGGGGAGGAGGCGGCCCGCCTCGTCACCGCCCACCTGGAGCGGGCCTATCTGCGCCTACGGGAGAGCTTGGAGCGGAGCTACCGCGGACTCCTCGCTTTGGGAGCGGAGGTGCGGCCGTGAGGGCGTTGGAGGGCATCCGGGTCTTGGAGCTCGGCCAGTTCATCGCCGCTCCCTTCGCTGGCCAGCTCCTAGCCGACCACGGGGCCGAGGTGATCAAGGTGGAGCCCCCGGAGGGTGACCCCATGCGCCAGTGGGGGGTCCAGCTGAAGGAGGGACAGTCCCTGTGGTGGCCGGTCATTGCCCGCAACAAGAAAAGCGTGGTCCTGGACCTGCGCCACCCCCAGGGGCGGGCCCTTGCCCGGAGGCTCGCCCTGGCCTCGGACGTCCTTTTGGAGAACTTCCGCCCCGGGGTCTTGGAACGGCTCGGCCTGGACCCCAAGGGCCTCCTGGAGGAGAAACCCTCCCTTGTTGTCGTCCGCATCAGCGGCTTTGGCCAGGAGGGGCCATACCGGGACCGGGCGGGTTTCGGCAGTGTGGCCGAGGCCATGGGGGGGCTGCGCCACCTGGTGGGGTTCCCCGACCGTCCCCCTCCCCGGGTGGGTCTTTCCATCGGGGACACCCTGGCGGGCCTGTTTGCCGCCTTCGGTGCCCTGGCGGCCTTGAGGGTGCGGGAGCGGACCGGAAGGGGCCAGGTTGTGGACGTGGCCCTTACGGATGCGGTGATCGCCGCTTTGGAGAGTGTCCTTACGGAGTACAGCGCCACGGGAAAGGTGCGGGAGCGGACGGGGAATACCCTGCCCGGCCTTGCCCCCTCCAACCTCTACCCCACCCGGGACGGCCGCTACCTCCAGATCGGGGCCAATGCCGATGGGCCCTTCCGGCGCCTCTGCCAGGCCATGGGCCGCCCCGAGCTGGCGGAAGACCCCCGCTATGCCACCCACCGGGCCCGGGGGATGCACCAGGCGGAGCTGGACAACCTCATCGCCGCCTGGACCCGGGAGCATACCCTGGAGGAGTTGGACCGCCTCCTAGTCCGCCACGGGGTGCCTGCGGGGCCGGTGAACACCGCCAAGGAGGTGGCGGAAGACCCCCACTTCCGGGCCCGAGGGGCGGTGGTGGAGGTGGAGACCTCCTTGGGCCGGCTCCTCATGCAGGGGGTGGTGCCGAAGCTCTCGGAAACCCCCGGGGGGATCGCGTGGACCGGCCCCTCCCTCGGGGCCCACACCCGGGAGGTCCTGGAAGGGGTTTTGGGCCTAGGGGAGGAGGCCTGGGCCGAGCTGGTGGCAGAAGGGGTGGTGGCATGCGGAAAGAGGGCGTAGGAATTCAATTTCGCGGGGTGACGGTGCGCTTCGGCACCTACACCGCCGTGGCCGGGGTGGACCTCGAGGTGGCCCCAGGAGAGTTTGTGAGCCTGGTGGGGCCTACGGGCTGTGGCAAGAGCACGCTCTTGAACGCGGCCGCAGGCCTCCTTTCCCCTTCGGAAGGGGAGGTCTGCCTGGGGGGAAGGCCCCTTAAGGGCCTTAACCGGGAGGCGGGCTACCTCTTCCAGCAGGACGCTATTTTTCCGTGGAAGACCGCCTTGGACAACGTGGCCTTTCCCCTTCTCCTCCGGGGCGTGCCCCTGCCTGAGGCCCGGGCCAGGGCCCAGGCCTGGCTGGAGAAGGTGGGGCTGCGGGGCTTTGGCCACCGCTACCCCCACCAGCTCTCCGGGGGGCAGAGGAAGCGGGTGGGCCTGGCCCAGGTGCTCATCGCCGACCCCAGGCTCCTCCTCATGGACGAGCCCTTCTCCGCTCTGGACGTGCAGACTCGGCAGCTCATGGAGAACGAACTTCTGGAGCTTTGGCAAGCGGACCGGAAGACGGTGCTCTTCGTAACCCACGACCTCGAGGAGGCCATCGCCCTCTCCGACCGGGTGGTGGTCCTCTCGGCGGGGCCAGCGGCTAGGCCCATCGGCGATTTCCCCATCCCTCTGCCCAGGCCCAGGGATGTGGCGGAGGTACGGCTCACGCCGGAGTTTTTGCGCATCCACCGGGAGATCTGGAATCTCCTCAGGGGGGAGGTGATGCGGGCCCATGCAGGGGCTTAGGGTTAGGCTTTGGCAGGCAGGGCTTTTCCTCGGTTTCCTGGGGCTTTGGGAGGGGGCTTCTCGGGCCCGCTGGATTGACCCCTTTTTCTTCTCGCGCCCCTCGGAGATTGTCCAGCGGGTCTTCCGCTGGTTTGCCGAAGGGGAGATCTACCGCCACCTCTGGATCACCTCCTTGGAGGTGCTCCTCACCTTCCTCATCGGCACCCTCCTAGGGGTGGTCATGGGGCTCTGGCTCGCCCTCTTCCCCGGGGTCTCAGCCGTTTTGGACCCCTACATCAAGGCCCTGAACGCCATCCCCCGGATTGTCCTCGCCCCGATCTTCACCCTCTGGTTCGGCCTCGGCGTCCTCTCCAAGGTAGCCCTGGGGGTGACCCTGGTCTTCTTCGTGGCCTTCTTCAACACCTACCAGGGGGTGAAGGAGGTGAGCCCGGTGGTCCTGGCCAACGCCAGGCTCCTCGGGGCGGGCGGGGGCCAGCTCCTCCGCCACGTTTACCTCCCTTCGGCGGCAAGCTGGATTTTCAGCTCCTTGAGGACCTCCATCGGCTTTGCCGTAATCGGGGCAGTGGTGGGGGAGTACCTGGGCGCGGCGGCCGGGCTCGGCTACCTCATCGCCCAGGCCGAGGGGGTCTTTGACACCACAGGGGTCTTTGCGGGCATGGCGGTACTCATGGCGTTCGTCCTAATCCTGGACGCCCTGGTGGGGGCCGTGGAGCGGCGGCTCCTCGTCTGGCGCCCAGGAGGGGAAGGAGGTAAGGGATGAGGCGTGCGGCGTTCATGTTCCTGGTGTTTTTGGCGGTCTTCGCCCTGGCCCAGGCTGGGCCCCCAAAGCGGGTGGTCCTGGGCGTGGGAGGGAAGACGGCGGTGGTCTACCTGCCCCTCACCGTGGTGGAGCGGCTGGGGTTTTTCAAGGAGGAGGGCTTGGACGTGGTGATCCAGGACCTGCAGGCGGGCTCCCGGGCCCTCCAGGCTCTCATTGGGGGTAGCGTGGAGGTGACCATGGGCTTTTACGACCACACCATCCAGATGCAGGCCCAGGGGCGGGACATTGTGGCCTTCGTGGAGGTGGGCCGCTACCCGGCCATCGTCCTCGCCGTGCGCTCGGACCTGGCGGACGAGGTTAAGGGGATCGCGGACCTCAAGGGGCGCAAGGTGGGCGTCTCGGCCCCCGGGAGTTCCACCCACTTCTTCCTCAACTATCTCCTGGTGAAAAACGGCCTCAAGCCCCAGGACGTCTCCGCCATTGGCATCGGGACTGGAGCCCAGGTGGTGGCCGCGGTGCAGAACAAGCAGGTGGACGCCATCTCCAACGTGGAGCCCGCCATCACCTTCCTGGAGGAGCGGGGCCTCATCAAGGTTCTCGCCGACACCCGCTCGGCGGCGGGGGCCCGGGCCGTGTTGGGCGGGGAGTACCCAGCTGCAGTCCTCTACACCACCCGGGCCTGGCTGGAGAGAAACCCTGATACCGCCCAGAAGCTGGTGAACGCCATGGTGCGGGGCCTTCGTTGGATGCAGGGCAAAAGCCCTGAGGAGATCGCCCAGGTCCTCCCGGAGGAGTACTTCCTGGGGGACAAGGCCCTCTACCTCAAGGTGCTCAGGAACTCCCTGGGCTCCTTTTCCCCCACGGGCCGCTTCAGCGACACCGCCCCCTTGAGGCCCCTCACCGTGCTCTCCGCCTTTGACCCGAACGTGGCCCGGGCCAAGATTGACCTCAAGCGGACCTACACCAACCAGTTCGTGGACCGGGTGCCGAAGTGAGGGTCTGGACCCTGCGGGATGGCCTCCAGGCGCTGCCCCGCGTCCTCCCCACGGAGGCCAAGGTGGCCCTCTACCGGAGGGGAGTGCGGGCCTTCCAGGTGGCCTCCTTCGTCTCCCCCAAGCGCCTCCCCCAGATGGCCGACGCCGAGGCGGTCTGGGACGCCCTCATCCTCAACCTGAGGGGCTACGAGCGGGCCCGGGCGCTGGGGGTGGACCGGCTGGAGATGGTCCTCTCCCTTTCTGCGCCCTACGAGAGGCGAAACGCCGGGAGGGGCCTCGAGGACGCCTGGGGCGAGCTGGGCGAGGTGGGCCTGGCCTACGCCAGGTCCCCGAGAACGCGGTCCTGCGGGCTGCCGAGCGGGCGGTGGGGCTTGGGGTGGGGGGGCTGGGCCTGGCCGACACCTTGGGCCGAGCCCGTCCCGAGGCCGTTCATCGCCTCGTTCTCCGGGTGCGGGAGGCCTTTCCCCACCTTCCCCTTCGCGTTCACCTTCACGAGGGAGGCTGCGGGCTGGAGAACGCCCGGGCGGCCCTGGAAGCCGGGGCCACCGCCTTGGACGCCACCCTGGGGGGGAGCCCCTTCGCCGGGGAGGCGGGGGGGGAACCTGGCCTGGGAGCGTCTTGCGGAGGCGGGCCTTGCGCCCCTGGACCGCCAGGCCCTGGAGGAGGCCCGGGCCTGGCTAGAGCGGGTCCTGGAGCATGGCTAGGGTCCTGGCCTTCCTGCTCCTCAGCCTCTGGGCCCTGGCCCAGACCCATGTGGTGGCCCCCGGGGAGACCCTGTTCTCCATCGCCAGGCGCTACGGCACCTCCCCCGAGGCCCTCGCCCGCCTCAACGGGCTGCAGGATCCGGACCGCCTCCGGGTAGGGCAGGTGCTTTGGGTGCGCCCTCGGGTGGAGGTGGCCTTGCCGCGGGGGCGGGCCCTTTACCTAGCCCCGGTCCAGGGCCGGGCCTTTGGCCTGTGGGTGGAGGGGTATCGGGAGGGCCGGGCCTGGTTTCTAGGGGCCTCCTACCCCCTCTTCCCCGAAGGGACGGGGCTTTTCGGTCTCTTGCCGGTGGGGGCCTTGGTGGAGCCAGGGGTATACCCCTTGCGGCTCCTTTTGGACGGGGAGGGGGTGGAGGTGCCCGTACGGGTGGCCCCGGGGGAGTACGGTAGGGAGGTCCTGGCCCTTTCCCCAGCCCTCGAGGCCCTCCTCAAGGACCCGGGGCTCAAGGCAGAGCGGGAGAAGGTGGTGGGGGCTTGCCCCAAGGCGGGCCCCTTACGCCTTACCGCCCCGTTCCAGAAGCCCCTCTCGGGGCGCACCACGAGCCCCTTCGGCGTGCGTCGGCAGTACGGCACCCTCTTCACCTCCTACCACGAGGGCCTGGACTTCGCTGCCCCGGAGGGCACCCCGGTGCGGGCGGTGGCCGGGGGGAGGGTGGTTCTCTCCGAGCGGCTCAAGGTCCGGGGCGAGGCGGTGGTGGTGGCCCACGGGGCGGGGCTTTGCACCGGGTACTGGCACCTGGCCGCGAGAAGGGTCAGGGTGGGGGAGGAGGTGGCGGCCGGGCAGGTGCTGGGGCTTCTCGGGAGCACAGGCCTTTCCACCGGGCCGCACCTCCACCTGGAGGTGCGCCTCTTTGGGGTGCCCGTGGACCCCGCCCCCTTCTTCGCCGGCCTACCCTTCCCCTAGCCGGAGGAGGGAGAGGACCTCCACGTGGTGGGTGAAGGGGAAGAAGTCGTAGGGCCGGGCGAAGGCCAGGCGGTACCCTCCCTGGACCAGAACCCCCACGTCCCGGGCCCAGGTGGCGGGGTCGCAGGCGATGTAGAGGACCTCCTCGGGCCGGGTCTTTAGGAGGTAGGCCCGCACTTCCGGGGAGAGCCCGCCTCGAGGGGGGTCCACCACCACCAGGTCAAACCGCCCCAGGCCTTGGGCCTCCCGGGCGTCGGCACGGAGGAAGCGGACGTTCTCGGCGCCGAGCCGCTTCCGGTCGGCTTCCCCCCGGCGCACCGCCTCCTTGCTGATCTCCACCGCCACCACCTCAAGGTAGCGGGGGGCGAGGAGGAGGGAAAGGAGCCCCGAGCCGGCGTAGAGCTCTAAGGCCCTCTTCCCTCCCGAGACAAGGCCTTGGGCCTCCTCCAGGAGGAAACCCGCCGCCAGGGGATTCACCTGGCTGAAGCTCTCCACGCTCACCGTGGCCACGAGGGGACCGAAGGCCTCGAGGAGGGTGGTTTCCCCCTGGAGGGGGCGCACCCTTCCCCGGAAGCGCCCCCGGGGAGAGGGCTCGGCCCAGACCACTCCGGCGAAGCCCTCCCGCACCAAGGCCTTAGCGGGCCGCTTCAGGGCCTCCGGAACCCCTCCGATGAGGCCGAGGAGCACCCGGCCCTGGAGGAGGCTTCCCCTGAGGGCCACCTCCTCCACGGGGAGGGGCCAGGTCTGGAGTAGGGCCAGGGCCCAGGCCAAGGGCTCGGCCACCAGGGGGTCCTCGCCCAGGGGGAAGAGGACTTGGCTTTCGGGAAGACGGTAGGCGAGCCCCCCCAAGGGGTGGCGGGCGTACTGGGCCGCGGTGCGGTAGCCCGTGGCCCTGGGGGAGGGGCGGATGGGGCTTAGGGCAAAGTCCAGCCGGGCGATCCGGGCCAAGGCCTCCTGCACCAGGCCCGCCTTCAGGGGGAGCTGGGCCTCGTAGACCAGGGGCAGGTCGGCGGTGGGGGGGAGGGGGTGGGGGTAGCGGTCGGGGCGGGGGGAGAGGACCTCCACCTCTTCCAGGAAGAGGGCTCCCCTCCGGCGCACGGGCCTGCCCCGCACCACCTCCCCAGGAAGCCCGCCCCTCACCAGGACCGCCCCCTCCTCCGTGCGGGCCAGGCCGTACCCGCCTGGGACCAGCTTCTCCACGGTGAGCGCCCTCACCCCTTCACCATACCGCTAAGATGAAGGGGTGATCCGGGTGCTCTTAGCGGACGACCACGCCCTCTTCCGCCAGGGGCTCAAGAGCCTGTTGGAGGCGGAGGGGGATTTCCGGGTGGTGGGGGAGGCCAAGGACGGCTGGGAGGCCCTGAGGCACGCCCTCGAGGCCAAACCCGACGTGATCCTCATGGACATCCAGATGCCGGGCCTGGACGGGGTCCAGGCCACCCAGGCCATCCTCGAGGAGTGGCCCCAGGCCAAGGTCATCATCCTCACCATGTACCGCCAGGACGCCTATGTCTTTGAGGCGGTAAAGGCCGGGGCGAGGGGCTACCTCCTGAAGGACGTGGACGCCAAGGCGCTTATAGAGGCCATCCGAAGGGTGCATGCGGGGGAGGTCCTCCTGGATGCGGAGCTTGCCGGGCGCATCATCCAGGACTTCCGGGCCAAGAAGGAGGCGAGCGCCCCTTTAAACGCCGAGCTCACCGAGCGGGAGGTCCAGATCCTGAAGCTTCTGGCCCAGGGCTACACCAACCTGGAGATCGCCTCCGAGCTCGGACTCTCCGAAAAGACCGTGCGCAACCGCCTATCGGAAATCTTCCAGAAGCTTCACCTCAATAACCGCACTCAGGCCGCGCTCTACGCTATCCGCGAGGGGTTAGCCCAGCCCGATCCGGAAGACTAGTGGACCCGGTCCGCCTGCTCCTGGAGCTTGCCCCCCTGGAGGGAGAGGAGGCCCGGGGGGCCTTTGTGGCCCGGCACCTCCCTGGGGCCCGGAGGGATGGGGTGGGGAACGTGTGGGCGGGGGAGGGGAGGGTCCTCCTCCTGGCCCACCTGGACACCGTCCTTCCCCCCGTCCCCCCCAAGCGGGTGGGGGCGCGGCTCTACGGTCCGGGGGTGGGGGACAACACCAGCGGGGTGGCCGTCCTCCTCTCCCTGCCCGAGATCCCCGGGGTGGTGCGGGGCTTCACCGTGGGCGAGGAGGGCCTGGGTAACCTCAAGGGGGCGAGGGCCCTGGTGGCGGCCCTTGGCCCAGAGGTGGTGGTGGCTGTGGACGGGTACCTGCCCGGGGTCGTGGACCGGGCTCTGGGTTCGGTGCGCTTCCGCGCCCGCTTTCAGGGCCCGGGGGGGCACGCCTGGGGGGATCGGGGCAGCCCAAACCCCGTCTTCGCCCTGGCGGAGGGGCTTTCGGCCCTCCACGCCCTCTTTGGCCAGGAGCCGGAGGCCAGCGTCAACGCCAGCGCCCTCCGGGGGGGCGAGGCGGTGAACGCTATCCCCAAGGAGGCCTCCGCCCTCCTGGAGGTCCGGGCCTCGGAGCCAAAGCGCCTGGCCCTCCTCTTCGCCCAGGCCCAGGCCCGCCTCCAGGAGGCGGCCAGGCGGCACCGGGTGGAGCTCCACCTCGAGGTCCTGGGGGAGAGGCCTGCGGGCACCACGGCCACGGAGGCCCTGAGGCGGGCGGCGGCGGAGGCCCTCCGGGCCATCGGGGAGAAGCCCCAGTTCCAGGCGGGCTCCACGGACGCGGGGGCGGCGGTGGAGCGGGGCATCCCCGCCCTGGCCCTGGGGGTCTACCGGGGGGGCGGGGCCCACACCGAGGGGGAGTGGGTGCTTCCCCAAAGCCTCCTGGAGGGGCGGAAGGTCCTCCTCGCCTTTCTTGAGGCCCTGGGCGTAGGATAGGGCGTATGCGCGTGGGGGTGATCCAGGGGTTTCTTTCCCGGAGGTACCTAGGCTTCTGGGAGGCCTACCTGAGGGCCTTGGGGGTGGAGGTGGTCCGGGCGGAGGTAACCCCTGATCTCCGCCAGCCCTACTGCCTTCCCGTCCAGGGGCTCCTCGCCCAGGTGGCGGCCCTGAAGGGGAGGGGGGTGGACTACCTTCTCCTCCCCGATCTCCAGGGTGGGGTGGAGTCGGAGCGAGGCGGGGGGCAGTGCCCCTGGCTTTTGGACCTCGAGGCCACCCTCCGCCGCTACCTTCCTGGCCTCCCTCCGGTCCTCAAGGTGCCGGCGGAGCTTTCCGAAAGGGTCCTGGGGCGCGCAGGGGAGGTGGGGCAGATCCTCACCCAGAACCCCATGCGGGTGGGCCGGGCCCTGGACCAGACCAAAAGCCTTCTCAAGCCCCCCCCGCCCCCCAAGACCCCCCAGGGGAGCGTGGGGGTGGTGGCCCAGCCCTACCTCCTGGAGGACGAGGGGTTCCGCCGTGAGGTGCAGGAAGCCCTGGCCTCCGAGGGCCTCCTCCCCTACTTTCCCGACCTCCCTCCGGAGCGCTTGCGGGAGGAGGGGGAGAGGCTCTTTTCCCTGGACCTGCCCACGGACCGGGAGCTTCTCGGCATGGTCCACTACCTCCACCGCTTGGGCCGGGTGAGGGGCCTTCTCCTGGTGGTCTCTTACGCTTGCCCCCCTATCCCCGGGCTCCTGAGGCGGGCGGCGCGAAGGCTTTCCAAACCCTACCGCCTCCTCACCCTGGGGGAGGATTGGACCGCGGCCCTGAAGGCCCTGAAGGAGGAGATGGGGGCCTAGGTGCCCTTGCGTCAAGCCCCTTGATGGGTGCTGCGAACCGTCCCCATCAGGCCGGCCGTGAGGCGGGGTAGGGGCTTGGTGCCCTTGGATGCTCTGCCTTCGTCCTAGCCTGTCTCTACCCAGTCCCGGTGCAGCGCAACCCCTCGAGGCCCGACCGGCCCAACCTCGGCTTTGGCTCGGGCCAGCACACGGCAAGCCCGGTGATGTTGCTCCTTTACGGTCAAGGCCTCCGAGGTCTGAGCCTGGGGCTTTTGGACAACACTCAGGTCTTCGGCCTCATGGGAGAGGCCCTGGGCCTGCGCTACCAGAACCCCACCATGTCCGAGGAGGAGGCCTTGGAGCTCCTTAAGGCCAGGCCCCAAGGGGTGCTCCACCCCAGCGAGGTCTGGGCCTAGGCCCCGGGATAGGGGGGAAGGCACACCTTGGCGCGAAATCCAGCTCCTGCTTCCAGGTGCACGCTTCCCCCCTGAGCTCGGGCTAGGGTTTGCACCAATCGCAGGCCTAGACCCGTACCGGGATTGGGATGGCTGGGTGCATTCTCCACGGTAAGTTGGTTCCCGTGCACCCTGACCGTGACCTTGCCCCCACGGGCGGTGTGCTGAAGGGCGTTTTCCAGGAGGGTCACCACTATTGCCTGGAGCGCGGCGGGATGGGCCAGGACCCGGCAAGGCTCTTCTGGAAGGTCCAGCTCCAGGGTAAGCCCTCGCTTCTGGAAAGCGGGCCGCAGAATCTCTGCTTCGGTAAAGGCCACGGTATCCAGCTCCACCCCTTTCCGTTCCAAGGCATCGGCTTCGGCGCGGGCCAGGAGGAGGACGCGGTCCACCAGCTCCCTAAGCCGCTCGGCCTGGGAACGGGCCTCCTCGAGGTGGCCTCGCTCCAGGTGGCCCAGCATCGAGGTAAGAGGGGTCCTTAGGGCGTGGGCTGCCTCTTGAGCGAATCGCCGCTCTACTTCCAGGGCCTCGTCCAGGGCGTCTAGCACTCGGTTGAAGGCAGCTACCATCTGGGCTACCTCATCCTGGGAGGCCGGGTGAGGAAGCCGCCGCTTCCAGGCGCGTTCCGCCGCCAGGAGGTGGGCGGTTTGGGTGGCCTTGGTTAGGGGGGTTAGGGCCCGTCCTGCCAGAACTATGGCCGAAGCCAGTGCCGTACCTACTCCAAGAAGGAAGGCCCAGGGCAGGAGACGGTCCACCAGAGCCATGACCTGGGCTACTTCCTTGAGGTCCCGCGCGGCCAAGAGGCGCAGTCCCGGGGTCTCGAGGGGGACCTCCCGCACCAGGTAACCCTTTTCTTCTCCACGGGCCAAGGCCTCCACCTCTGGTAGCGGGGGAAGGAGCCCCACCGCATCTAGAAGGCCGCTTGGCCCCACCAGGAGGAGCAGGGTTCCCGGGAGGAGAGGGGAGAGAAGGTCGCGGTCCAGGGAGAAACGAGGCAAGCCCTCCTCGTCCTGGACCACCCGAGGGGTGGCCACTTGGAGGAGGGCTTCCAGCTCTTGTTGAAGTTGCCGGATCAGGTGGGCTTTGAGCGCCTCCTTCAGCGCCAGGCTCCCCAGGCTTATCCCCAGGGCCACGGCCAAGGCGGCTGAGAGGGCGAAGCGAGTCCTGAGGTTCATCCCAGTAGGCGGTATCCTAGGCCCCGGATGGTTTCAATAGCCTCCGGGGCTAACTTTCGCCGCAGGTACTTGATGTAGGTGTCCACAGTGCGAGGATCTATGCTTTCCTCTCCGCTCCACACCTTCTCCACAAGCCACTCCCGGGAAGCAAGCCCTTCCCCCCTTAGGGCAAGAGCTTCCAGAAGAGCGTACTCTCGGGCGGAGAGCCGAACCTCCCTCCCCTGCCAGAAAACCCTCCGGCCCTCGAGGTCTAGCTCCAAGCGACCCACTTTGAGCCAGTTGTTGGCGTAGCCCCGGCTTCGCCGTAGGAGGGCCCTGGCCCGGGCCACCACCTCCCTTGGGTAAAAGGGCTTGACCACGTAGTCGTCCGCCCCCTCTTCCAGCCCTGCGATCCGGGCTTCCGGGGCATCCCGGGCGGTGAGGATGAGGACGGGTATAGGAGAACCCCTTCGCCTCAAGGCCGAAAGCACTTCCTGCCCATCCCCATCGGGAAGCCCTAGGTCCAGCACCACCAGGTCATAGGGAAATACTTCCACGAGGCCCAGGGCCTCGTTCACTCCCCAGGCTTCGTCCACCACCCAGCCAGCCTCTTTCAGGGCTTCCCGCAGCAGGTCCCGAACGGCGGGTTCGTCCTCCACCAGCAGGAGCCTCATCGCCGGAGAACCTCCTTGCCCGTGCCTGCCTCCAGCCAAACTTCGCCGAAGGGGCCTTTAGCTTCCCAAATCAGGAGCCCTTTTTCTAGCTCAAGCTCTAGCTTCCAAGGCTCCCCGTAGCGGGAGCGGACCAAGGCCAGGGCCTGGGGAAGGGGGATATGGGCCTGGCCTAGGTGCTTGGGCGGTTTCTTGGGGCGGTAAAGGACCACTCTTCGGCTTTGGGCTTCCAGCCATACTTCGCTTCCTGGAAACTGGAACTCATAGACCACCCACCCCTCCTTGGGTTTAAGCCCGTATTCAAACTTATACACCTCTTCCCACTTCCCCTTCCCCAGGTAGGCCTGAACCAAGCGGAAGGCCTCCTCAGGGCTTAGGGGTCGTAAGGCTTGGGCCTCAAGAAGAAGACCGATGAGGGCAAGGAGGAGAGCCACAAAGGGCAGTTTAAGGGGCATCCCGGTAGAGGTCCATGAGAGCCTCGGCCCGGGCTGCCAGCGTCCGCGCCCTTTCTTGGTCCCCCTGGCCCCAGGCCTCCCAGGCTTCTAGCACCAAGGCCAAGACCCGCTGGGCCCTTTCAGGAGGTAAGCCTCCCGCCCTTTCCCTCAGGGCGGCAAGCCTAGCCGCAAGGCCAGGGCTCCTTTGCGGATATCGCTTCCAGAGGAAGAGGGCTAAGGCTCCACCGAGCCCCAAAAGGAGGAGAAGGGAAAACTCTTCCAGGAACTCTTCTGCGCCTTTGGGTCCCCAGAGGGGTGGGAAGGGCATGCACCCCCCGAGGACGAAGGCAAGAGGTCCTACCACTAACCCCTGCTTAAGTTGCTTCATCCCGTCCTCCCATAAGGAAGGAGAGGGGGCTTTGCCCCCTCTCCTCCTAGAAGCCCCTTTCTGCCTTGATGAGGTGTTGGGCCGCCTCAGCCAGCTCGTAGGCCGCTTGGGCCTGGGCCCCGGTGGGATTGGCCAAGAGGCGTCGGGCTTCTTGGAGTAGGCGGTTTATGGTTGGCGAGACCACCTGGTAGTACTTTGCCTCAAACTCCGCCTTGGTCAGGGCCTTTTGGGCCCGGAAGGGCGCTTTGTACGCCTTCTTGTATTCGTAGGACTCCTCGTGTTCGTAGGACTCCTCGTGTTCGTAGGACTCCTCGTCTTCGTAGGACTCCTTGTAGGGGTAGGGGTATCCCCCAAGATCCAAGAAGTGCTGGGCCTTATACACCTTGGCGGCGGCCTCGGCCCGCTCCTTGGCGCGGAAGTAAGCGCCCGCCCTGAACTCCTGCTCTGCCTGCGCTAGGAGGGTATCGGCTTCCCGTTTTAGCGCTCCCGCCCTCACCAGGCCGGCCAGGTAGCGGGCCTTGG